>JAJBTP010000026.1 GCA_020860805.1 Tannerellaceae bacterium
CTACCGGGTTAGAGAATCTGAAATCAGACAGATTCTGGAAGATTATGGAACAGTAGAATCTGTTAAGTTAATCATTGATCGTGATACTAATCGCTCAAAAGGTTTTGCTTTTGCAGAAGTGCCGGATGAGGGTGAAGCAAGAAACCTGATTAATGAACTGAACGGCGCCGAATATGAAGGTCGCCCGATGGTTGTAAAAGAAGCATTACCCAGAAGATAATCTAAGGGACGTTTATTTTAACAACATACTACACAGGAAGGTGTTCCGGTTTACCGGAATACCTTTTTTGTTTCCTATAATTATTCAATGATACGTTTCTCTGTAATAATTTTATCCATTTTAATATCAGTAGGTTCACAGGGTATTGTTTCATACAACTGAAAGTCAAAGCAGATCCCGATTTTGGTCATAGTCTTTTCAGATAAAAAGCGGTCATAAAATCCTTTTCCTCTTCCCATACGGTTTAAATGGCTATCAAAAGCAATGCCCGGAATAATGGCTAGGTCTATGGTATATTTCTGTTCTGTAATTTCTGTAATAGGTTCAGCTATTCCCAGTGTTCCGGTTTGTAGCCATTCTTTACCCTGGTAAGAGTGAAAATGCATTTCATTCTCCCGGATGACAGGAAGTAAAATGAGTTTCTTTTTGTACCATTTTTCTATACATGGGAGAGTTTGTACCTCATCCGGTAACGCATAGTAAAAAGCAATAGTTGAAGCATTTATAAATACGTCCTCTTTTTCCAGTTGCTCGAGGATATTGGCTGAGTAGGAAAAAAGAGACTCCGGAGAGAAATCCTTTTTTTTTGAAATGACTTCTTTCCGGAGTTGTTTTTTTAATGCCTGGATGTTCATTCGTTATTCAGGGTAGGGAATGATTTTCCTTCCTTTATTATTTCAACTCCTTTTAGTATTACAGGATCTGTTTCCTGGAATACTTTATAGAATCCATTCTCGTCAAAAATGTTCCGTACGATATGCGAGTGAATTTGCCTTTCAATCAAGCTACCTGAAATCTCAATTAAAGACATCCGTTTTTTTATACCATGCTGAGCTGCAAAGTTGGTAAAATCATTTAACGTGTTTTGCTTTTTCAGATAATCGTATAATTCATCTGCAGAAGCGAAAGACGACAGTTTTGCATAATTATGGTCTGAATACTCAACCGCATATCTGTATAGTACCCCAGAATTGATTACATTAGCAAAATAAGAAGAATAGCCAACGGTATCACGGGGGATAAAGATATCCGGCATGATGCCACCACCACTGTAAACTGTTCGTCCGATAGAAGTATGGAAAACAGGTAGATCATCCAGCTTGATGCTATCTTCGGAGAAAAAATCACCATGCATATACCGGTTGTAGATATCCATTTCATATTCTTCATTATTACCCAGTATATATTCTTTCTGGATAGAACGTCCGGAAGGAACGTAATAACGGGCAACCGTAAGTCGTATCTGTGACCCGTCACTTAATATGATAGGACTTTGCACCAAGCCCTTTCCAAACGTACGGCGGCCGATAATAGTGCCTCTGTCATTATCCTGAATAGCCCCTGCAAAAATTTCACTGGCTGAGGCCGAGCTTTCGTCTGTCAATACAATAAGCGGTGTTTGCTGGCATGTTCCGGTACCATTAGAATAGGCATCTTCCCGGGGGAATGCTTTCCCTTCAGTATATAGTATTAGCCTGTCTTTGGGTAGGAATTCATTCACCATGTAAATTGCTGCATCCATATATCCTCCGGTATTACCCCGCAAGTCGATAATGAGTGCTTCATCTCCCTGGCTTTTTAGGGTGGCAATTGCCATTAGAAATTCCCGGTAAGTATTACGACCAAATTTACTGATTTTTATATATCCGATACCTGGAGTTACCTGATAAAAAGCATCCACAGAATTTACAGGAACATCTCCACGGGTTACATCAAAATAGATTAATTCCGGATTATTACCCCGTTTAACACCTAATTTAACGGTACTGTTTTTGGCTCCCCGTAATACCTTCATCACCTCTCTGTCCTTGATTTCTTTTCCGGCAAAAACAGAATCATTGATCGTGATGATACGGTCAAAAGCCATAATACCGGCTTTTTCCGAAGGCCCTCCCGGAACCACACTAATAACCAGGATTGTATCTGTCTGCATATTAAAGCTCACCCCAATACCACTGAAGGAACCTTCTAACTCTTCATTGACGGCTAATGCTTCTTCAGCCGGAATGTAAACAGAGTGGGGGTCCAGTTCACTGAATATTTTAGGAATAGTACCTTCTATCAGCTTTTGCATATCCACAGTATCAACATATTTACGGTTGATATTATCCAGAACAGCATTGATTTTATTTTCTCCGTAAGAGAGTTTCCCTCTTCCGGTACCAAATGTTTTATAGTGGTTACCAATCCATATACCTGCAGAGATACTTACAGCAATAATAACCGGAAGCCAAATACTGAGTCTGCTATTTTTCCTGTTTATTTTCTTGTTATTATCTTCCCTGATTTCTTCCATGGAATTTGTCTTCTGTTTATTTTATATTTCGATATATTCGACAGTTATACCTGCTCTTTCCAACAGAGCACAACCATCATTCGTTCTATATTTTTCTGAATAGACTACACGTTCAATACCTGATTGTATAATTAATTTAGCACATTCTATGCAAGGTGCGGAAGTAACGTAAATAGTCGCTCCTTTACTGCTGTTGGATGAAGCGGCCACTTTTGTAATAGCATTCGCTTCCGCATGTAAAACATATGGTTTTGTGACGTTGTTTTCATCTTCACAAACATTTTCAAAGCCGGAAGGAGTACCATTGAAACCGTCTGAGATGATCATTTTATCTTTTACAATTAGCGCTCCAACCTGCCGGCGTTTGCAATAGGAGTTTTCTGACCATACAGCAGCCATACGCAGGTAGCGTTTGTCTAATTCAAATCGTTTATCTGTTTTTTCATCCATATATCCACTTTTTAGTGACGGGAGTAAAAGTAAGGATTATTTTTTACTTTTTAATTCCGTTTCTTTTCAGAAGAGCATCGATTGAAGGTTCCTGACCACGGAATCGTCTGTATAGTATATCCGGATCTTCGGTTCCTCCTTTGGAAAGAATATTCTCACGGAAGGACCGGGCTGTCTCTTTGTTGAAAATACCAGCCTCTTTAAATGCAGCGAATGCATCAGCATCCAGTACTTCAGCCCATTTATATCCATAATATCCGGCAGCATATCCTCCGGAAAAAATATGTCCGAAGCTACTACTCATAAGAGTAGCCGGTACTTCCGGTAAAATCATAGCAGGTAACCAGGCCTCTTTTTCAAAAGCTACAACATCTCCTTCAAATGGAGTTGTAATAGTGTGCCAGCCCATATCCAGGAAACCAAAACTTAACTGACGGCAACAAAGGTATCCGGTATTGAAATTAGAGGCATCAATTAATTTTTGCACTAACTTCTGTGGGATAGCTTCTCCGGTTTCGTAATGTATAGCAATTCTGTCCAGGAATTCTTTTTCAGTCAGCCAGTTTTCCATGATTTGAGAAGGTAGTTCTACAAAATCACGGTATACATTGGTTCCTGATAAACTTTGATATTTACTTTCAGCCAACATACCATGTAAAGCGTGTCCGAATTCGTGCAGGAATGTGTTCACTTCATCAAATGTCAGTAAAGAAGGCTTTGTTTCTGTCGGCCGTGTGAAGTTCATCACAATAATAATCTGTGGACGGTTATCATTTCCCTTTTCATCTATATACTGGGATTTAAGAGAACTCATCCATGCTCCGGATTGTTTGCCGTCCCGTGGGTGAAAGTCTGTATAAAGAATTGAAAGGAATTTTCCATCTTCATCATACACTTCATATACATCTACTTCCGGATGATAAACCGGAATCTCCTTGTTCTGTTTGAAAGTGATTCCATATAATTCGGTAGCCAGTCCGAAAACACCTTTCTTCACATTTTCCAGTTCGAAGTAAGGACGTGTCATCTCATCGTTTACATCAAAACGGATATCTTTTAGTTTTTCAGAGTAATAACTCCAATCCCAGGGCATAATAGTGATAGTATCACCGGATTTATTGGCAAACTCCTGCACCTCTTTATATTCTTCAAGAGCCGCTGGTTTGTAGGCATTCAGTAAATCATTTAAAAGATTATGTACATTTTCAGGCTTTTTAGCCATCGTATGTTTCAACGCGTATTCTGCGTATGTTTTGTTCCCCATTAGCCGGGCAATTTCCAGACGGATGTTAACTATTTTGCGAATAATCTCCTTATTGTCATATTCATCCTCTTTATTACCTACACTCATGTATTTGTGGTACATCTTTTCTCTTAGTTCACGAGAGTCAATATAACGCATGAAAGGAATATAGCTTGGACCGGATAAGTCGAATAACCATCCATCTTTGTCTTTTGCTTTGGCACGCATAGTTGCCATCTCTTTTTGGCTATCCGGTAAGCCTGCTAACTCTTTTTCATCAGTTATCAGCAATTCATACCGGTTTTTATCTTTAAGTGAATTCTGTCCAAAAGTGAGCGTCAAGGTACTTAACTCTGTACTTAGCTGACGGTATTTTTCTTTTTGCTCAGGAGATAAATTAGCACCTTTTTTCTGGAAAGCTTCAAATTGTTTTTCCAATAACCGCTTGTCTTCCTGTGAAAGATTTAATTGTTCCCGTTGCTCATATACCTTTTTTACCCGTTGGAATAAAGCTTCATTGAGGTAGATATTATTATAACAATCCGATAATTTAGGGGAAACCTTTTGCGAAAGTTCCATCATTTCATCATTCGAATCCGCATTTAATACATTAAAAAAGGCAGAAGATACCTTATCAAGTAAATCCCCGCTTCTGTCTAATGCTACAACAGTGTTTTCAAAAGTAGCCGGTTCGGGATTCCTTGCTATTTTCTCCACTTCATCACTTAACCGGCGTATTCCTTCATCAAAAGCCGGCTCATAATGTTCTAATTTGATTACATCGAATGGTGGAGTTTCGAAAGGTGTTTTATAGTTCCCGAAAAAGGGATTATTGGATGCTTGTGTCATAAATATTACGCTTATAAACAAAAAAATATTAGTAAGTAGGACTCTCATCGTATTCTCACAATTAGAATGAAATAGATACAGGGTTTAACTTTTGATTATAATAAAACAACCAGAGTACCGGATTAGTTTTTAGGACTCCGGGTCTGGTTACGTTTATTCGCAGAGGTCTTTTGTGTTTTATTTCCCTGGGATTTCGTAGTTTTTCTGTTGTTTCCCTTTCCATTGTATCGTGCGTACTTTTCCGGCTCATACAAAGGTGTTTCTCCCAGGTCAGGGTCAACAGGAATTTTATAAATTGTTTTCTCCAGGAAATTTTCAATTCTTTTAAACTGTGCCTGCTCTTCCGGAGCCACGAAAGTGATAGCCAGGCCTTCTCCACCGGTACCACGGGCTGTACGTCCTATGCGGTGTACGTAATCTTCCGGGTCGTGTGGTATATCATAATTTACCACCAGTTTAATATCATTGATATCAATACCCCGGGCAACCACATCAGTCGCTACCAGAATATCAATATGTCCGTTTTTAAATTCTTTCATTACTTCTTCCCGCTTAGACTGATCCAGGTCAGAATGCATATCAGCAACATTGAATTTCATTCGTTTCAGTGTTGTTGTAAGTTCTTTTACTTTTAGTTTGGAAGAAGAAAATATGATAACACGTTGAGGCCGTTTTTTAGAGAAAAGGTCCTTCAATATATTAATTTTCTGAGGCTCATAACAAATATAAGCTGTCTGCATAATTGTTTCCGGTGGTTTAGAGATGGCTATTTTTATCTCTTCCGGATTTTTAAGAATTGTTTTTGCCAGAGTCCTGATTTTAGGAGGCATAGTGGCTGAAAACATAATTACCTGACAAGAGGGCGGAAGTTGTTTATAAATGTGCATAATGTCATCAGCAAAACCCATATCTAACATCCGGTCAGCTTCATCGAGTACGAAATAGGAAACTTCAGAAAGGTTTACTGTTCCCAGTTTGATATGAGAAAGTAAACGTCCGGGAGTTGCGATAACAATATCAGCTCCTTTTTCCATTCCTCTCTTCTGTTGTTCCCAGGTAATACCATCCGTTCCTCCATATACGGCTACTGCAGAAACCGGTATAAAATAACTGAATCCTCCAATCTGTTGATCTATCTGTTGTGCCAGTTCCCGTGTAGGAGCCATAATAATTGCATTTACAGCATTCTCAGCATGAACACCTTTACTTAGTTCGTTAATTAGTGGCAATACATAAGCGGCAGTTTTACCGGTTCCTGTCTGTGCACAGGCAATAATGTCTTTTCCTTCCAATATAACGGGGATCGTAAGTTCCTGAACGGGGGTCGTTTCAATAAAATTCATTGCATCCAATCCGTCCAGGATAGCATCCTCCAGGTCTAATTCGTCAAATCTCATCTTGTTATGTTAAAATCTTGGTAAAGTTATAAAAATGATAGCTGAAAATAGACAAAAAGGCAGGAATTTTATGTCAATCCTGTGAAAAAGGTTAGTTTCTGTAATAACGCTTGTAAATC
>JAJBTP010000244.1 GCA_020860805.1 Tannerellaceae bacterium
TGATTAGTGTAGCGGTCGGTACACAGGTATCAGGTATTATAGACAAAATTTATGTAGATTATAATAGTGTTGTCAAAAAAGGTCAGGTTATTGCAGAGATGGATAAAATTACCCTGACTGCTGAAATGGCTTCTCAACAGGCAACATTAGCCAGCAGTAAAGCAGAATATGATTATCAACTTAGTAATTATAATAGGTATAAAGAGTTATTTGACAGGCAATTGATTAGTAATTCAGACTTTGAGACTGCTACTTATAGTTACAATATAGCTAAAAGTAGTTATGAAAGAGCACAATCTGATATGGTCAGAGTAAGACAAAATCTGGAGTATGCTACGATTACCAGTCCCATTGATGGAGTTGTTATTAATCGAGCAGTGGAAGAGGGACAAACCGTAGCTGCCGGATTTAGTACACCTACCTTATTTACTATAGCTAATGACCTGACCCAAATGCAGGTAATAGGGAATGTAGATGAAGCAGATATAGGCCAGGTCGAAGAAGGGCAAAACGTAACCTTTTATGTAGATGCTTATCCGGATGATATATTTGAGGGAAAAGTTACCCAGGTACGTTTGGAAGCTACTATAGAATCAAATGTAGTGACGTATGAAGTAGTCATTAGTGCATATAACCCTGATTTGAAATTAAAACCGGGATTAACAGCCAATGTAACTATTTATACATTGGAACGTCCGGATGTATTAACTATTCCAAGTAAGGCACTGCGTTTTTTGCCCGATGAAGAATTATTATCATCAATGAAAATATCTGTTGACGATCCAACCGTAGAAGCACCTGCAGGAATGAGAGTAGTATGGCAACCGGTGGGTATGACTCTGAAGCCTAAATTTATAACAGTAGGATCAGCTACAGGTAATATGACGGAAGTTACGGAAGGCTTATCTGAGGATGAGGAAGTTGTGGTGGATATTATTTCTGCACAGATTGCCAATAATAATACCACAACAGAAAGAAGTCCTTTTGCTCCTGGTCGTCCCGGAAGAAGATAATTTCCGGAAAAATAAAATGAAAAATATATCCAATGGCTGAGAATGTAAATATGGAAAATGGCAGGAGGGAGATAATCCGTCTTGAGAACATTACCCGTGATTTTCATGTAGGAGAGGAAGTGGTCCATGCTTTACGAGGTGTATCATTCACAATTTATGAAGGGGAATTTGTAACGATTATGGGTACGTCCGGCTCCGGAAAAAGTACCCTATTAAATACGTTAGGATGTCTGGATACTCCTACTAAAGGAGAATATTATCTGGATGGAGTCTCTGTTCGTACGATGGGGAAAAATGCACGGGCTACCCTGCGTAATCGTAAAATCGGATTTGTATTTCAAAATTATAATCTGCTACCTAAAACAACAGCTGTAGAGAATGTAGAATTACCTCTTATGTATAATCCCTCTTATAGCGCTGCAGCCAGACGGCAGAAAGCCACCGAAGCTCTTATTGCTGTGGGTTTGGGAGACCGTTTAAACCATAAGAGTAATCAAATGTCCGGTGGACAAATGCAACGTGTAGCCATTGCACGTGCTTTGGTAAATGATCCCGCAGTGATTCTGGCAGATGAGGCTACCGGTAATCTGGATACACGAACCAGCTTTGAGATTCTGGTTCTTTTTCAGCGGTTACATACAGAAGGTCGTACTATCATTTTTGTAACCCATAATCCGGAAATAGCAGAATATAGTAGCCGGAATATAAGATTAAGGGATGGAAGAGTAATTAGTGATACTCATAATGATATGATTTTATCCGCACAGGAGGCACTGGCTGCTTTACCTAAAAGTGAGGATTAAACAGAAGATAGAAAATGAATGCAGCAAATTTATTAAAAATAGCTTTACGAGCCCTCGCTAATAATAAGATGCGTGGATTTCTTACTATGTTGGGAATTATTATTGGGGTAGGTTCTGTAATTACTATGCTGGCTATCGGACAAGGTTCAAAAAGAAGTATTCAATCCCAGATTAGTGAAATGGGTTCGAATGTAATTACCATACAGCCCGGAGGTGATACCCGTGGAGGAGTCCGTTTGAGTGCTTCTGAAATGGAAAATCTGAAACTACAGGATTATTATGATATAAGGGATCAAACCAGATATGTTTCCTATGTATCTCCTACAGTTAATACTAGTGGACAGGTAGTCTATGGTGCAAATAACCGCCCGACTACTGTCTATGGAGTAAATGATGACTATATGGAAATACGCCGTTATTCCGTCGATGATGGTAGTGTGTTTACTGCACAGGATATTACTACTGCAGCTAAAGTATGTGTTATAGGCCAAACGGTGGCAGATGATTTGTTTCCTAACGGAGATAATCCGGTTGGAAAGGTAATCCGGTTTAATAAAATACCCTTTCGAATTGTCGGTGTATTAAAAAGTAAAGGATATAATAGTATGGGTATGGACCAGGACGACCTTATCCTGGCTCCCTATACCACTATTCAGAAAAGGCTATTGGCAATTACCCATTTACAGGGAATAACCTGTTCGGCAATTGATGAAAAATATACGCAGGAGGCTATAGAAGAAATTTCGGAAATATTACGTACCAATCATAAATTAAGACCAACAGATGATGATGATTTCCGGATTCGTTCTACACAGGAACTGAGTGAGATGTTGACTTCTACCAGTGATATGATGACTATTTTATTAGCAGCTGTAGCCGGAATTTCCCTGTTAGTCGGTGGGATTGGAATTATGAATATTATGTATGTATCCGTCACTGAACGTACTCGTGAAATCGGTCTCCGGATGAGTATTGGAGCAAAAGGAATTGATATTTTGGCACAATTCCTGATTGAATCTATTCTTATCAGTATAACAGGTGGTATAATAGGTGTATTATTAGGGGTGGGAGCTGCTGTACTGGTAAATGTAATTGTTCACTTCCCGATTTATATACAACCCTGGAGTGTTATTCTATCTTTTGCAGTTTGTACATTTACAGGTGTATTCTTTGGTTGGTATCCGGCAAAGAAGGCTGCTCAATTGGACCCGATAGATGCAATTCGTTATGAATAGATCCTGATATTATTCAATAATAAATAGTACTTTTGAAAGATGGATAAACAGATGACTGCAACCCGTGTAAAAGGATTAGGCTGGCTTATACATGTGGCAGCCTGGGGAGTACTCTTTTGTATGCCTTTATTTTTTACCGGAAATCAGAGTGAAATCATTTCTTTTGCAACCTATATCCGGTTTATTACTGTTCCTTTGACTTTTATAATCATTTTTTATCTCAATTATTTTTATCTGGTTAAACGGTTTATTTTCAGGAAACAGTTTACTCGCTTTATTTTTATAAATCTGTTTATTATTGTAGCCTTAATATTAATTGTACATGTTTTGATGCAGATTTTGCCGGAACCTCCCGGCAAAGTTCATCCTCCGGATAGGGAATGGCAGCATGTTGTCCGTTTCTTTATAGCAAATATTATGATTTATATGCTGGTAGCTGCTTTGAGTGTTGCTATAAAAATGACAAATAGCTGGTATCAGGCTGAGGCAATTCAAAAAGAACTGGAAAAAAGTCGCACAGAAGCTGAATTGCAAAATTTGAAAAGCCAGCTAAATCCTCATTTCCTTTTTAATACCTTAAATAATATCTATAGCCTGATAGCCATCAGTCCGGATCAGGCACAGGCCTCTGTTCATGATCTTAGCCGTTTATTACGTTATGTATTATATGAAAGTAGCCAACTTTTTGTGTCTTTGGAAAAGGAAATTGACTTCTTACGTAACTATATAGAACTAATGCGGATACGGTTACCTAAACAGGTCCGGATAGAGTTGAATATTTCTCCTCTTATTAAAGGGGACACTCCAATTGCACCCCTTCTTTTTATTTCTTTAATTGAAAATGCATTTAAACATGGAGTGAGTCCTGTGTATGCTTCTTTCATCTGTATTGATATTTCTCAGAATGAAAAACAGGTGAGTTGTTTAATACGGAATAGCTATTTTCCTAAAGATAATTATATGGATAAAAGTGGCTCCGGTATAGGTTTGATAAATCTCCAAAAGCGGCTTTCCTTGTTATACCCAGGTAGGCATTCTTTTACACATGGTAAAGAAGAAGAGCAATATTATGCCTCTATAAATATTATTATGTGATATTTTTCTTTGTTTTTATATCATATTGTTTATTAATGGTTATATTTGCTGCCCAAAAGTAATATAGTCTATTTTGATATGTGTGGAATTGTAGGTTATATAGGTAGCAGAGATGCATTTCCTATATTGGTAAAAGGACTTAAACGATTGGAATATCGTGGATATGATAGTGCCGGGGTGGCACTGCTTAGTGAAACCAATCAGTTGAATGTCTATAAAGTAAAAGGCAAAGTTTCCGGATTAGAAGAATATGTAGAAGGTAAAGATATTTCCGGAACCATAGGGATTGCCCATACTCGATGGGCTACTCACGGAGAACCTTCCCAGACAAATGCCCATCCACATCTTTCTGCTTCCGGACAGTTGGCTTTGATTCATAATGGAATTATTGAAAATTATACAGTTCTTAAAGAAAAGTTGCAGAAAAAAGGATATACCTTTAAAAGTAGTACAGATACAGAAGTATTAATACAACTAATCGGATATATAAAAGAGTCCGGAAATTTTGATCTTTTGACAGCTGTACGCTTAGCTTTGAAAGAAGTAATAGGAGCATACGCTATAGCTGTTATTGATAAAAATAACCCGGATGAAGTGATTGTTGCCCGGAAAAGTAGTCCGTTAGTGATAGGAATAGGTGAAAATGAATTTTTTATTGCTTCGGATGCTACCCCTATTATAGAATATACAGACCAGGTTGTTTATCTGGAAGATGAAGATATTGCTATTTTACGTAGAGGTGAACCATTGAAAGTCGTTGATTTTAGTAATGTAGAATTAAACCTTGAAGTTAAAACGACAGAACTTAATCTGGGACAATTGGAAAAAGGAGGCTTCCCTCATTTTATGCTAAAAGAGATTATAGAACAGCCTGATTGTTTAAAAGACTGTATGCGGGGCCGTTTACGGGTTCAGGAAAATGAAGTTATACTTTCTGCCATTATTGATCACAAAGATCAATTAATCCAGGCAAAACGTTTTATTATTATAGCTTGTGGGACCTCCTGGCATGCCGGATTAATTGGCAGGCAACTTTTAGAAAATTTTTGTCGTATCCCTGTGCAGGTGGAATATGCTTCTGAATTTCGTTATAGCAATCCGGTAGTAGGAGAGGGAGATGTTGTGATAGCTATTTCACAATCAGGAGAAACTGCAGATACATTAGCGGCTGTAGAACTGGCTCGTCAAAAAGGAGCCTTTATCTATGGAATTTGTAATGCTGTAGGCTCCTCCATACCCCGTTCTACCCATACCGGCTCGTATATTCATGTAGGTCCGGAAATAGGGGTTGCTTCAACAAAAGCATTTACAGGACAAGTAACGGTTCTGGCACTATTGGCTTTGACATTAGCTCAGGTAAAAGGAACTATTTCCGGAGAAGAGCTAAAAGAAATTCTAAAAGAACTGGAAGTACTTCCTGAAAAAATGAAAAAAGCACTTGATGCAAATGAACAGATAGCCTTCCTGTCCAAAATATTTACTTATGCTCATAATTTTATCTATCTGGGTAGGGGGTATAACTATCCGGTAGCATTAGAAGGTGCATTAAAATTAAAAGAAATTTCCTATATTCACGCAGAAGGATATCCGGCCGCAGAAATGAAACATGGTCCTATTGCTTTAATTGATGCAGAAATGCCTGTGGTAGTAATTGCGACACGTAATAGTTTGTACGAAAAATTGCTTAGTAATGTTCAGGAAATTAAGGCCCGGAAAGGACGGGCAATAGCTATTGTATCGGAAGGCGATAAAACGATTTCCGGAATAGCGGATTATAGTATTGAATTACCGGAAACGTTAGAAGCATTGGATCCGCTTATTACTACTATCCCTTTACAATTGATGGCTTACCATATCGCTGTTTGTAAAGGAAAAGATGTAGACCACAACCCCGGAATCTGGCAAAGTCAGTAACAGTAGAATAGTATATGAAATTATCCTGTGTAATTATAGATGACGAACCGTTAGCAGTCAGTTTACTGGAGAGTTATGTGTTAAAAACTCCTTTTCTTGTTTTGAAAGGAACCTATAATAGTGCAGTTGAGGCATTAAGTCAGTTATCTATTTATCCGGTGGATGTTTTATTTTTGGATATACAAATGCCGGACCTGACAGGATTGGAATTTTCCCATATGCTAGGAGATAACTGTCGTATTATTTTTACAACTGCTTTTGAACAATATGCGTTGGATAGCTATAAAGTACATGCCCTGGACTATTTATTAAAACCAATTGCTTATTCTGATTTTTTACAGGCTTCGACGAAAGCTTTACAATGGTACGAACTTGTGAAAAATCAGAATAGAAAATTAAATCCGGAAAATCAAAAGCCTATACCGGATACTATTTTTATTAAGACCGAATATAAGCTGATACAGGTTGAATTGCGAAAAATTCTTTATATAGAAGGATTAAAAGAC
>JAJBTP010000174.1 GCA_020860805.1 Tannerellaceae bacterium
CCAATGTTTTTTCAGATAAATAAAACATCTGGTAGCAAACCAAAATAAAGATTGTAATAGCACCCAGAATTCCTCCCAGATAAGGTATAAATTCCCTGAACAAGATATACCCTAATACCAATAAAATACCTATCAGGGAATACCTCCAATATTTTTCCTGTACACTCATAATTTCTTCTGAAGATTCAATAAGATAAACCTATCAAAAGAAACAAGAGAAGGATAGAAATGTTTATTTCAGCCTGTTTTCTTTACTTTTCTGATAATCATCACGATATTTCTCCCTGATTTTTAACCTTTTAATCTGAACAATCCGAAGTATTACTATAACGACAACAGATACACCCATAATACTAAAGTACTGAATATAATCAGGTTCCGGTTCATTTCCCGGCCATCCCAGCACTCCCATAACAATAATATAGATGAGTAATATTATACCGGTTATATTAATCTTTTTCATAACTACTTTATTTTCTGATTTATATAGAAAAACAAAGATACACAGAATATCCGGTATTCATTCGTATAAAACGAACTTATCATAGGCGCGTTCTTTACCGGCCTGTATAGAAAGAATATAAATTCCCCTTGAAAGAGGCAAAGAGAAAAATGAGTTTCCGGAAGGTATTTCCTTCCGGAAAACCGTTGTTCCGGCAACCGTACAAATAATGACCTCACCCGGTTTACCCGGATTATTAACAGAAAGATTTTTCCCTTTCAACTGATAAAGAGAAGAGGTATTGGGAAGAGGCGTAGGTAAAACAGCAGACCGGAAACCAGGTTCCGGCATACCTGTTACCGGTTTCCCGGACGGCATATATCCTGCTGAAGAAGCTACTACAGGAGGACGTATACGTACATGACACGAAGAAGAGGCTTTCATAAAATAGGCAGAAAAAGGAGGAAGCTGAAAATCACTATCAAGGGATAAAGCAATATAACGGTTTCCGTTAAAATAATAAATTTCCGGTACTAACTGATTCGGTTTAACAATCTGTTTCAGACACATAGGAGCCGGAAAGGGATTACCACACAATACCCAGCCATGATTCTCATTCTCCGTACCGGAAGGGCAGGCCGGTATATCCAAAGCCAGCATCCACTCATTACTATCCCATACAACAGGCTTTTTTCCTGAGAAGAAATAAGAATCTGCTGTTTCAAGGCCTCTTCGTCCAAAGCCATTAAATATCCCTTTCCTCTTTCAAATAAGGGTATATCACGAGGATAATCAGCAGAAATTACGTTCCAGTTTCCCTGTCCCCGGTTCGTTTCACTCCGCTTTTTTCCATCATAAGACAATACATAATAAAAATTTCCTCCTTCATTAGGCTTATTATCCTTTAGAATAAATTCTTCATCTATATCCGGAAGATACACATCAAAAGGAAAAGAAACAAAATACCACTTTCCCTTTTCCGGAAAATCTTTCACTACAGTTACCCGGTTGGACGTTTCATAGGTACCTGCGGTATAAATTCCTATATCAGAACCATACAGATAGGTAAGTGACTGTTTTAAAGAACCTTCTTTATGAATGGTCACGCTACCATCCGCTACATGAATTTCTCCACATTTCTCAGGTGTGGAAACCGCCACGTTTCCATTGATAAGTCCCCTACGTCTATTGGTAGGAGGCAATAACGACCAGCGTTCTACATCTTCCCGCCCGCCTGTTCCTGTAAACAACGTATAACGGGGTCTATCACCATACGTTATGATTTTATCAATAAAAAAATTGCCTTTACTTCCACCGGATACCCGTAGTGTTAAATCTACCGGATTGCTATACACATACACATGATCACGTTCTTTTCCTTTAAACACAAAGTTTTCACCAAAATTCTTAGGATAAATAGAATTTTTAATATCTAAAGATTCATCAAAAACATTAGGTTGTGTAGAAGCGGAATATACCTTGAATGAACTTCCCGGATCTACTCCGGAAGCAGCCAATAAAAAAATAATATAAAAAGCCTTATAACTCTCATATCCGGAAACCTTCCATTTGATTTCGCTATTCATCGGAAGCCTCAAAAAATAGTCACCATCTGCTCCCTGAATAGGATAAGAAGCCGTGGTTACAATTTCTGATGGTATGCCGTGTTCTTCCCAGCTCCAATTATCAGCAGTAGAACCTTCAAAAGATTGGATTAAAAACGTATCCCGGAGAATTTTATTAATATTTTCATCATGAATCAAAGTACTCCAGGAAGCAGGATCGAGTACCCGTGAAAAGAGAACAGGACAGAAAAAAAGAAAAAAAAGCCCGCATGTTTGTTTTGTACATAAACGTAATTATTTTCAAAGGTTAAGAGGAATTAGTTAATCCACAAATCTAAATAAAATCTATCAATGTACCTTATCTTTAAAAAGATATTTAATTGATCTATATCAAAAAAACAAACAGCAAAAAAACAACCTAATATCCACTAATTCAACACTATAGATACATTTTCTACCATGCGACAGTCATGCAACAGTTACTTCCCGCTTCCAGAGCGGGTTTGAGAGGGGTCTGAAAACACCCGTGCAACAGTCCTTTACCTTATATATTAAAAAGAATAATAAAATAGAGATTTATCTGAAAATAAGATACGTATCTCACGGGAGTGAGTCCGGTATCTCACGGAAGCAGCCCCGGTATCTCACGGGAGTGAGTCCGGTATCTCACGGAAGCAGCCCCGGTATCTCACAGGAGCGCGATACGTATCGCACAAAAACCTCAGAATTCCCTTATTTCTGTAAAGAGTTCAATCATACAGGCATTATCCAGTAACCACTTATAAGGTTGTTTCTTGATACCTGTCCAATCTTTCCCTAAAAAGCCGTTTTCATCGCAAGTATATTGCCATGCGTACCGTGCATTACCAGCCATCGTATCTACATATAAACTGTTTTTATCGACTTTATAAAGGGCTGTTAGTCCTCTAAGCAAAATGACATTAAACCAGGGGTCATTGGAATAAAATAGTTCTTCATTTCCTTCAGATGTTTTTTGAACAGCTGTGAAATGTTGAAAAGCTCCTTTTGCAGTTTGTTGGGCTTCTGTCAGATATTGCTCATTCCCGGACTCTTCATACAGTAAGACACCTGCCTGTATCATCTGCCCGCTATTATACGTGTATTTCGCTTTATCAACGGAACCATCCAAGCGTATATTGTCCCAATAAACAGAATCATCCGGATCGCATAAATTCTTCCGTATCCAGTTATACGTCTCTTTTGCCTGTTCCAGATACGCAGTATCTTGTGTAAGATTAAACAGTTTCATACAAAGCACAGCAGCCGGTGCATTCGAACAGGTATTTTTAGAGGTCTGCATCTGCTCACACCAATAAATCCCACCTCCTAATTTATCATCCCAACCACTATAAATATACCGGTGTAACTGAATTGCTTTATCCAGATAGTATACATTTCCGGTTAATTCATACAAATCACAGAAATCAATAGCCAGCCAATCATTGTCATCATAAAAACGATCGCTTTCTCCATTAAACAACGGATAACTCTGGTAACACCACGGCTCCCGGGTAGTATCCCAATACAATTCCAGCCCCGGTAAAATACGTTCCTCCAGAATTTTCAGATATTTATCCTCACCCGTATGTTTATATAAAGCAATCACGCCCGACAACATACCTGAATAAGGCCACAAAAAGGAAACTTCCTGGTTTTTCTTTTGTTCTGCTCCCTCAGCAAGATACCCTACATAATTATCCGGGTTATGAGGATAGGTCTCCATTAATAAGCCATATTTTTCTACCTGGTATTTATCCAATATCAGATGTAATAAACTATCGGCAATAACAAGGTCAGCAGTTTCTTCTTTAGGTACAGAAGAGGAGGCAAAGGAGTTCAAAACAAAAATAATAAATGACAACAAGGTCAGCAAACTTAGTTTGTAATTCATAATAAAAACATTTTAATACATTGGTCACACAAAAATAAATACGTTTAAAAGTAGTCAAAGAAGTAAGTAGCTACTATTAGCTGACAACTAAGAAACGTTGTTTCTGAGAACTTCTTAAAACACTACCGGGTGTCTAAAAAGACACCCGGTACAAATATAATCATTTCATTTTTCTATCATAGGTCTGTAATACCGCAATTCATAATCAGGCAAAAGAGAAGGATGGAATATCTTAATCAAATCCTTCAATAAATAATCCGGATGAAGAGGAAATTCTTCATAATAAGGCACTATACTGGTATTACAGCCAAAAATCGTGCGGTTTTTAAAGGCATCAAAGTTTTCGTAGGGGGTATATTCAGCACGTAAGTCTTTGTAAGACATTTCATGTGCCAGATTGTATTTTAACAACCAGAAATCGGCATGGATAGCCTCATCCAATACGGTTTCAAACGACATGGGAATACTGCCACCGCCGGGTAAATCTTTAAAGATATAATCAGCTCCGGCATCTTTAAAAAAATGAGCGGTATAACTATCGCCTCCTGAGACATACCAGAAAGAGCCATATTTCCGTTCACTAAACACAGTGGGTTTGTACTCAACACCCGAAACCAGTTCTTTTAAGGCCAGATAATTGGTTTCCGTTTCGGAAAAAATAGTCTTCGCTACTTCCGGTTTATCAAATAACAAAGCAAAGAACCGGATCCATTCTGCACGCCCTAAGGGTAACGTTTCCATATAATCAGCAGCTTCCAGAATAGGAACCCCTATTTTTTCAGCCTGTCCATATCCGGAATTCTGAAAAGGAGAAGCAATAATCAGTTCCGTACCGATATCCATAATTTTTTCCACATTCGGAGCCGTTGACTCACCGAGATCAGCAATACGTCCACTTTTCAAACCTTCCTGAATAGCGGGTGTATCCATATACTGAGGTTCACATACCCCAACTATTTTATCCGTCTCACCCAATTGGTCAATAATAGCAGCATGGACGGATGTATAAACCACTACATTCCGCACTGGAGTCCGTATAATAGTACCCTGTGGTAAAGCTGCCGGTAAAGCTTTTTCCCGGTTAACCAACACATACCGCTGTAAAAGTTTCTCCCTGTTCCAGGGGTCAACCACATCCACCAACGTATAATCCGGATATCGTTCTATACAAAATCCGGAAGCATACCGAAGTGAATCCGAACCCTCAGATTCTCCCTGAGGTAAATTCCTGCCGGATTGCCCACAGGAGAAAAGCAGGAGGGTTAAAAATAATAGAGAAATGTGTCTCATCATTTCTTAATTTAGTCAAGCCAGAATAAAACTTTTCCGGTATAATACCCTTCTGTATCCAGCTTTTTATGCAATTTACCGTCTGAACCGAAAATATAAATATCATTAGTAGCAGCATAGTCATAATCAGCAATATAGATTTCACCTGATGAAGGATCTACATCTATTGAATTAGGATTGGCAATCTCAGTTCCGTCTTTTATAAAATTAGTATCAGAAGCAGTTCCTGTTTTCGTATCAAATTTCACAAAACCCAATGCTTCAATTTGAGTTTCGCCCCATTGCGCATAGACAGTATACAGGTCATTATTATGTAAACACATAATAGTTGCATTTCCAATTGTTTCAACAACCCCCGAAGAGATATGAATCTTTTGTAAAGTATTTTTGATATCCACATAATCACCCATAGAAATAACAAAAAGGTCACCTTGTTCGTCTACTTCAATAAGACTTGGATTAATCACTACTTCGATTTTCTTTTCTTCCTGAAAAGATGTCAAATCTATTACAGAAAGAGTATTTTCAGATCCATATCCCGAATTCGCAACATATAATTTATTACTTGATACTTTTATTTGTTCCGGATATGTACCCACAGGGACAGTGGCCTTTATCTCCAAATCCACTGTATCCAGTTTGGCAACTGCATGTCCATAGAAATAACTCACATATACATGACCATCGTGTGCAGTTAAATAACGGGGCTGAACATCTTCTCCTGCTGTAGTTAAAGGTCTGTGTTCTTTTAAAAGTTTACCTGTTTCATCCAGAACCAGTAGACGATTAGAGGTCGAAACAGTTACATATAATTTAGAACCATAGCGTATGATGTCCTGTGCCGAATCCCCTAAATCATTCCCATTTACTTTTTTATAAAAGTTAGTTGTATATTCCCCGGTTAACATATCCATATACCCTATAGAAGCATTATTTTCTTTCCAGTTACCTCTATTCAGGACATAATATCCTACTGTATTTGTTCTATCAACAATTGCTTCACTGACAAATTCACTATCTTCCAGTTCTCCTCTTTTTACTACAACCTGTATATATTCCTTATAGGTTGTACCGGATGGGATAGTAAAAGATAATTCCACAGCATCTACTTCTCCTATTTTGGTACCTTTGGCATTTTCATTCTCACTCAGATAAATTACATATCCATCTATAGATTCCTGCAGTTTCTCCGGAGCTTTCCACGAAAGTATACCTCCAATTTTTTCATATGTTTTATCTGTATCATTAAAAGAAATTTCCGAAACAACTTTGGAAGACTCAGGAATTTCTTCTCTCTCGTCATCACTACAAGCAATAAAAGAGAATAATACACCTGTTAAAACTAAGCTCCAACTT
>JAJBTP010000400.1 GCA_020860805.1 Tannerellaceae bacterium
ATATTGAAGAATGGGTAGACGCTCCCTTTGTGGAATTTATTGACTTTGCCGACAACGAAGGTTCTTTTGATTTTGTTGTTGCCGAGAAATTGTACAAAGATTTTTCTAATTATCAACAAAAGGCAGAAATGGTATTAAGAGCATATCTTGAGTATTATAATTGTTATCGGGAAATTCTGAGAGTCGTGGCCGAAAATAAAGGAGTTATTTATTATAGCTAACCTCTAATTATAACAGAAAAAATGAAACTAACAGTTCTTGGTAGTGGTAGTGCTGGTAACTGCTATATTTTAGAGAACCAGCGGGAGGATTTGATTATTGAAGCAGGTATCCGATTGCAGGATGTAAAGAAGGCACTCCGGTTTAATGTTTCCAAAATAGCGGGTTGTTTGATTTCTCACGAACATGGAGACCATGCATTATACTACCGGGAATTTTTGTCGGGTGGTTTTCCGGTATTGTCTCCGAAGGCTGTCTATCAGAATAAAGGTTGTGATGTGATGCCACCATGGGCGAAAGTCGTTTTCCCGAAAAAGGGGTATAAGGTTGGAGGTTTTAATATTGTTCCTTTTGATGTGAAACATGATGTTCCCTGTCTGGGATTTATGGTTGAGCACGTTGATATGGGACGCTTGCTGTTTGTTACTGATACTATGATGCTGGAATATACTTTTCCTGTCTTAAATCATATTTTACTGGAAGCAAATTACTCAGATGAAATACTGGGCGCAAATATTGAAAGCGGTAAAGCCCTGGTATCAACGCGCCGCCGCTTAATGGATTCTCACATGGAGCTGGGTACGGCAAAGGAAATCCTGAGAAGCAATAATCTGTCGGAGGTGCTGAATATCGTCCTACTTCATTTATCTGACCATAACAGTAATGAGGAACAATTCGTCAGGGAAATAAAGGAGGTTACCGGAAAACCTGTTTACGCAGCTGATAAAGGGCTGGAATTGATTTATCTATTAAACCATATTGAGGTATGCTAAAAGGATTTGATAATGAGACTAAGCCGCTAACGGAATATGAAACCGGGGTATTACTACCGGTATTGATTAGTGGCTTACAAACAAAACGGGGAAAGATGAATGCTGTCAAGAATAGCTATATCGTTAAGATGTTGCGTAACAAAAGTTATGTAATATCTGAAGCGCGTGTCCGTAAGATTATTAATCATATCAGGACTCATGACCTGGTTTGTGGATTGATTGCGACCAGTGACGGGTATTATATAGCGGAAACCCGGCAGGAGTTGCAGGATTATATCGAAAGCCTCCGCGGACGGGAATGGGCTATACGGGAAGTTCGGCAAAGTATGGAACGTCAGATTCTTCGTTATCCGTCGGTATGATTCAGATTGAGAAAAAGAACGGCTGGTTTGATTTTAAACCTCTGTATGGGTTCTTTCAGGACTTTGCAGATGGTGTATATCAGATTACCATTAAACGGGTCCGGCGGGCGAGAACACTCGACCAGAATGCCTGGCTTTGGGGAATTGTATATCCCATGCTATTAAAAGGCCTTTTGGATGCAGGCTGGGAGTTTACGAGTATCGAACAGGTTCACGAGTTTTTCAAAAAGCAAATGACCATTGATAACGTCGTAAACAAAGATACTGGAGAAGTTATAGAATTTCCCCAATCTACCAGCCTGATGGATACGGTAACTTTTTCCACTTATGTCGATAAATTAAGGGAGTACGCCCGGGAGTTCTTAAATATGGAGATTCCGGATCCCGATAAAGCATTAAAGAGAAAATGAAGAAAATACCGAATAATGTGGTATCTGAGTTAATCCGGCTTATACCAGTATTAATTGCAAATCTTCCGGAAAAGAGAAGCACCCGGCTGGATAACACAGTCCGCCTATTAAAGAAGTGTATTGAAAAATTAAAAAGCTTAGAGGAATTATAATGGCACTAAGGAACCAACCGTATTTACCCCTGTATGTGCAGGATTTTATGACAGATGAGAAGTTGAATGAGTGTTCAGCTGCTTCTACGGGGGGGTATATATCCGGATAATGTGTTTAATGCACAAATCAGAAGAGTACGGAAAGATTACGCTTAAGAATAAGGATTTGTCTTTATTTAATGGCAAATCTCCTATCGAAAGGTTTGCTTCCAAATTTATTAAGCATATGCCATATTCCACAGATGTTATTAGGGCGGCTTTATTGGAGTTGATTGAGGAGAATGTTCTTTTTATCGATGGAAATAGTCTTTGCCAAAAGCGGATGATTAAAGATGGTCATTTGAGTACTGTTAGAGCTGTTGCCGGGAAGAAGGGAGCAAATAAAACTAATCAGAAATATTTCGCCGAGGCTAATTCCCAGCAAACAGAAACGGCAAATAATGAGCAAAGCATTCCGGAGGAAGTTCCAGAGAAAGAGCCTAAAGTGAAAAAGAAAAAATATGCCGATACTGTTAGCCTTACAGAAAAAGAGTATGCTGCTTTGGTAGAACTGGCAGGCGAAAAGGGTGCGGCACGTATGATTGAAATTTTAGATAATTACAAAGATTCTCATGGAAAACGGTACAAATCGGATTATAAAGCGATTAAGAATTGGGTAGTTGATAAATACAACGAAGAAAGACAAAAAAAATGGAACCAAGGAAGCTGAGTTTAATAATAGAAACCATTAAAAAGGAGTACAGCGAAATTATGACGAATCCTTTTGACGACTTATCCAACGAAGAGGTTTACCACCAGCACGCTGATTTAGTTTGTGCATGCGGACACCTGGTACTGGCAAAAGAACGTAAACAGTTTGTCGTTGATAAGTACAATAAGGATATTTTGCGTTTCCTCCTGTATTATTTCAATAACAACCCCGAAGCAGAAAACGTATTCCCCGGAAAGGGGCACAAGCTTCATAAGAACCTGATGGTCTGCGGGGAGGTTGGTGTGGGAAAAACTTTGATAATGGAAATATTTGCGGAGTATCTGAAAAAGACACGGAATCCGAATAGCTTTATAAATATCTCAGTTACTGAGATGATAAACTATTACAAGGTCCATAACCATTTGGATAAATATACCTACAATGAGAATAGTACCAATAAAATCGAAGGCGCTCCTTTAAATGTTTGCTTGAATGATGTCGGTTTGCAGACCCATCTACATTTTGGTACAGATACCAAGGTGCTTGTAGCAGACTTTTTTCATGCCCGGAACGAAATATGGATGCAGTATGGTATGTATGCTCATATCACTACCAACCTTACTGCTACTGAGATAAAGGAATATTTCCATGATGAGCACGGCCGGTTAGAGGATCGCTTCAAAACGTATAATGTGATTCACCTGAAAGGGAAATCGAGAAGATAATTATTAATCAACGCAACGGATTAAAAATTTAACAGTATGAAATTTTTTATTTATGAGAAGTCCAATACAGGACTGGAACCCACAGGCGAAAGATGTCTTCGCATAAGTGGCAAAAACGGGTATGTAAGTATTTCGAAGCATGCAGGTGTGGAACTGGGATGGAAGAAGGACGACCGTATTGTCTTTGCTCAGGATGCTCCCAATAGTAAAAACTGGTATGTAGCGAAAGCTGACCCAAGCAATGAAAAGGCTTTCCAACTCAAAGCACCCGGAGGGGTTCTCTCCTTATCCTGCCGGGGTATGGTTCAGAAGATTCTTTCCACCATTGGTAAGAATGCCAAAGGTCAAAAGTTTCTTATTTCTAAAGAATCCTGCAAAGACGGGGAACTGGAATTTCATCAGTTATTTCCGGTACCTGAGACTCCAAAAGCAAAAAAATAAGCGATTATGGAGCCAAATAAGGTAATATATCATTTTTGGATAGATGTGTGCTACAGGAAGCTTGCAGACAGCTTAAAAGCGAATAATCTGTACAATGAAGATGTTTTCCATGATACGCTATTGGAAATCTATTCTAATTTGCCTGAGCAGGTTGAAATTTCGGTTTCAAAATGTACTTCATTATTTGTACAGCTGTACCGGAAAAAGTTCCTTCAAAATATTAGCAAGGAAAGCAGGTATGTAAAGTTCGAAACTCCTATTCTCGAACTTATTGTTTCCGGCTCTTCTCCGGAAGAGGAAGAAAACAACGGAGAAGCAGAAGCGGATATTCTTCCCCATCTGAAAAAAGTGGCAAACAGAGTTCTTTCTCCGGATGAATATAGGCTATTCAATACTTATGTAGCTTATCCAACAGTTTCTATCCGGAAATTGAGCCTCTATATAGGTATTCCCTGCTCTATTCTAACGAAGCAGATAAGCAAGATTAAGGAAACTATAAGAAATAATTACCCAATAACAATAAATATTTAAGATATGGAATTAAATAGTTTTACAATCGGGAAAAGTAGTCTACAAAAGGAATTGCAAAAAGTGGTGGGTGTTATAAATAACAAGTGTATGCTACCTATCCATAGTAATTTCCTTTTTGAGATGGAAGGTAACAGGCTTACTATAACAGGGAATGATACTACAGTTCAGATACAAACAGTAATACTACTGGAGAATGCGAATAATTCTTTTAGTTTCTGTTTGGAAAAAACAATATTGGATGTATTAAAGGTTCTTCCAGAACAACCTATTACGGTATCTTTCAATTCCGATATACTGAAAGCCACCTTTCAACATTCGACAGGAGAATATCACTTTCCTTTATTACAATCGACTGCATATAGTAAAATGAAGGAGGTGGATAAATTTACTTTTGACTATCCGGCTAAAAATCTGAAATCCGTTCTTGAGCGGAGCTATAAGCAAATGGGAAACAATGATTTGCACCCCATTATGAGTGGTATATACGTCGATATTAAACCGGACGAGATTGTGTTTGTTGCTTCGGATGGTCATCGTTTATCCAGGTTATCGGACAAGATTAGAGATATAGCATCCAATCCTTTCCTGATACCCAGAACCGCCGTATCTCTTCTTATTAAAATTCTTGGCAGTTCCGAAGATAGTGGAAATGTTATTATAAGCAATGATAAGACAAATGTGGCTGTTACGGTTGGTAATACTACTTTGACAGCTCGCCAGATAGAGGGTAATTATCCGAAATATGATACTGTTATTCCCCGGGCGAATACTAATCGTCTGGTTGTGGAAAGCAAAACGCTTACCGGTATTATCAATCGGCTGTTATTGGTTTCCAGTTCTTCTACCCATCTGATTAAGATTTCTGCAGGCCTTGATAAGACAGTTTTCTCTGCCGAGGACGTCGATTATAATAAGTCAGCTAAGGAGGAAACAGAATGGATTGCTAACGAGTCTATTGAGATAGGTGTTAAAGGTAGCTTTTTGACTGAGTTGTTGAGTTCTATCCCCGGCAATGTTGTTATGTCTTTTTCCGGGCCGCAAACTGCTATTCTGATTGAGCCGGAGAATAAAGAGAAGGATTCTGAGGCAGTGTATTTATTAATGCCTTTAATGTTGAATGTTTAAATCTTACAATTATGTTTTTTACAGAATTAAATAATTTGCTTGCAGCCGGACAATCGGTTACAATTACCATACATAAAACAGCCGTTAATATGACGGTTTCAGTACTTCCTAAAGATACCCGGGTAAAGGACCCGGCTGTTAAGAATCTCAAAAGTTTCGATGTGACAGCCACTGCGGAGGAACTGGATGCTGAGTTTTTAAATGAACTCAAAAAACCATTAATGAAATCCACCGGATTACTTTCCAATTTAGTGCAGTTTGAGCAGGGAATTACTGATACTGAGAAAAATTCCAAAGTTGGCAAGGAAAAAGAAGAGAAAGTAAAAAAGCTGATAGAGATAGCAGAAGCACTGGAACAGGAGAAGAAGAAGGAGGAAGCATTCGCCAAGTATAAAGAGGTTTTGGAGGTTGACCCACATAACCATAAGGTGTTAAAGAAGACTTCCGAGTTGGAGAAAGAGTTGAAACAACCATCACTATTTTAAAGAAAGGAGAAAATTATAGCATTAGATATAAAAGCTCACAAAAGGGTGTTCGTTATTGAAAAAACAAAGAAACGGCTGGACGACCCTAATCCTGAAATGACACCGGACCAGGTGATGAGTTATTACTCCGCTCAATTTCCAGAACTGACTACAGCGACAGTACACGGACCGGAAATGGATGCAGAGAGTGTAATATATAAGTTTAAAACAACAGTAGGAACGAAAGGATGAACAGATGCCAGCAATTAAGTATAACATACAAAGTTTTGAGGAAAGTGCTTTCCCGGAAATTGGAACGGCGGGAGCTATCCAGAGGAAGCAAAACATACAAACGTGTTCTACCCAAAGGTGTAAAACAGGATATCGTTTTTTAAAGGCTACTTTCCAACCGAAAAAAGCAAGTTCTGTGCTGCCGGTATTTGGACAGGAAAATTACGAATATCTTTATCTGTCAGCAGTGAATTACGCTAAACTTGTGGGTGGTTCACTGCTACCCACCAAAGATTATAGTGTTCCGAATTTATTCCTTTATATGAAGGGGTTGCTGAAGAAACGTCAGAATATGACTTTAATAGAAGATAGGGATATAGGGGAAATTGGTTTTTATCTATATTTTGATACTGATTTCCTATACGATAA
>JAJBTP010000452.1 GCA_020860805.1 Tannerellaceae bacterium
TGTCTTAATTATGTACATACGTACCAATGTCTTCCCCATCCATCACTGTTTTGAGGTTTCCATTAGTATCCATATCAAAAACAATGATAGGTAAGTTGTTTTCTTTACACATAGTAGTTGCGGTCAGGTCCATTACTTTTAATCCACGTACATAGATTTCATCATAGGTAATATCACTGAATTTAACCGCATTGGGATCTTTTTCCGGATCAGCCGTATAAATACCATCCACACGGGTTCCTTTTAACATAACATCGACTTCAATTTCGATACCACGCAAAGAGGAACCTGTATCAGTTGTAAAGAACGGATTACCGGTACCACCCGACATAATCACCACATTTCCCTGTTCCAGTAATTCAATGGCTCGCCACTTATTATAAAACTCACCCACCGGTTCCATACGGATGGCTGTTAATACTTTTGCTTTTACACCTATAGCAGTTAAAGCAGAACTCAATGCCAGGCTATTGATAACAGTTGCCAGCATTCCCATCTGGTCGCCCTTTACCCGGTCAAACCCTTTGGAGGCACCACTCAATCCGCGAAAGATGTTTCCACCACCGATAACGATACCAATCTGTACGCCCATATCAGCGATTTCTTTGATTTGTTCGGCATACTCATTCAGACGAACTTCATCTATCCCGTATTGTTTTCCACCCATCAGGGACTCACCACTTAGCTTCAATAAAATTCTGTTATACTTAGCCATCTCTGTTTGTTTTTGTTGTTTCTCACAAAAGTAATTGATTCTATTTACCCGAAAAAAAATCGATAAAGGAAATTGGGGGCTATCAGGATTTATCATACTACAAAACTCACCTCTTTAAAGGCATACCGGGCTTGATGCCCTGCTTTGTCTTCCAGAATCAGGTGTCCGGTAGGTTCTATGCCACCGATACAGGCTTCGAAGGTTCGTTCGTTTTCCCGAAAAGGATGATATCCCTCTCCCCGGAACAGGCGTTGCATGTACCGGGTATGAATTTGCTCTTCCTTTTCCTGTAATAAATCCAGATAGTAGGTATAAAACAGCTGTAAAAATTCCTGAAGGATATCTTCTTTCGTATAGGTCTTTCCTGTGATTTGATACAAAGAAACCGGATTGGGAGCGTTGCTCCGGAATTGCTTTTGATTGATGTTGATCCCGATTCCCTGAATAGAGGTATAAATATATTTCCCGGTCAGGTCATTCTCTATCAGCATACCGCTTATTTTCTTCTCTTTCCAATAAATATCATTCGGCCACTTGATAGTAATTTCTCCGGTATACCGGCTTAATGTTTCCTGTACACTCAGAGCCGTAATCTGGGAAATAATAAACTGACGGTTAGCCGGAATAAAATCAGGATACAATACAGTACTGAACAACAGATTTTCTCCCGCAGCCGATTCCCAGCTATTACCGGTTTGCCCTCTGCCGGCTGTCTGAAACTGAGCCACCACCACACTTCCTTCCGGTAATTTCTCTTTTTGCAAATATTCCCGTACATACTGGTTGGTTGAATTCGTTTCCTCTAAACGCAGGATTACAGGTACTTCCTTATTCTCCATCCGGCTCCTCTTTATATAAATCCCGTATTTTCTTTGGTAACTTAGCAATTACTTCCTGATATGAATGTTTAATCCACTTTTGAATCTCCGCATCTTTCATGTCTCTCTCTAAAAATACAGAGTTCCAATACTTTTTATTAAAATGATAAGCAGGCCCTACAGCAGCATACCGTTCCCGTAAATCTTCCGTATAATCTGTACTACATTTCAATGCAATACGGGGTTCTTCTGCATCCAACGGGATCAGAGCAAACATCTTATTTTCAACTTTAAAAACCAGTGATACCTCGTCAAAAGGAAAACACTCGGTTACATTCGTAAGGGATAAACAATATTCCCGGGCTTCTTCTATATTCATACTATTCTATCCTGAATGATTTAGGGGGATTAGCGACGGCGCATAACAGGTGCAAAAAACGCATCTTCCAGATGATCTATCCGGTATAATTCACCCTCTTTAACCAGCGTAATTATATCAAAACGTACCGGAATATCATACTTAAAATACCGTGCATATACATTGGCAGCCGCTACAATCCGGCGGATTTTTGCCTGATTAACAGCTTCTTCCGGCTCCACCAGAAAACCGGCTGAACGGCTTTTTACTTCTACTATTACCAGTTCATCATCCTTCCGGGCTACAATATCCAACTCATAATGACTCCATCGCCAGTTAATGTGTAGAATAGTATATCCCTTACTGATGAGATATTCCCGGGCCAGTAGTTCGCCTTTCTTACCTATGTCATGCTTTTCAGCCATATACCTGCTTTTCACAAATATAGTTATTTTCTTTTTTATTTACTGACAGACTTGTACATTTGCATATCTATGGGAAAAAGCAGGAAATATAGCAATCCACAGGTAGGCCAGCAGCGAAAACACAAAGTCACTTTTATGCTTACGGACGAGGAACAGAAAACTGTGGACAGATATCTGGAAAAATATAAGATATCTAATAAATCACGCTGGTACCGCGAAACTATTTTAGCCCATATTCTTAAAACCCTGGAAGAGTATTATCCCACTCTTTTCAAAGAACCAGAAATGAGACGATGAATTTGCTGAACGATGATTATTTCATGAAACAGGCACTGATGGAAGCTCGTGCTGCGGCAGCCGAAGGTGAAGTGCCGGTCGGCGCAGTTGTAGTATGTGAAAACCGGATTATTGCCCGTGCTCATAACCAGACCGAACGTTTGAATGACCCTACCGCACATGCTGAAATGCTTGCGATTACAGCCGCAGTATCCGTATTAGGTGCCAAGTATCTGACCGGTTGCAGTCTATATGTTACCGTAGAGCCCTGCATCATGTGTGCCGGAGCGATTGGCTGGTCACAAATCAGCCGGATTGTATATGGCACCTCAGACGAAAAAAAAGGTTACAGTGTATATGCTCCTAAGGCATTTCATCCTAAAGCGGAAGTTATCTGTGGAATATTGGAACAGGAATGTGCCAATGAAATGATCTCTTTTTTCCGGAAAAAAAGATAAAGGGAATGTGGAAGATTAGGTTCTGGTATAATCATCCTGGCTTATATTTTTTAATTACCTCTTTTATTCATTTTCTTCATAATAATACGAATAGTCAATGCCTTTCATAAAGAGCTCACGGTCATTTATTTTATCTGTAAGAGCACTCTTCAGTAAGTTCTTTAGCTTCGTACTATTTGTAGAACTTTGTATCATTGCGTCAAGATAATCTTTTTTATTGATCTGACTCCAATCTACACACATTTTCAGTCGTTTCTTAAAAATCAAATCCAGCCAAATACGCATACTTCGCCCATTGCCTTCCATAAATGGATGGGCAATGTTCATCTCTATATACTTCTCAACAATTTCTTCAAATGTATTTTCCGGCATCTCTTCAATTTGCTTCAAGGTATTACCTAAAAAGTGTGACACTACACGGAGCGGCTGACGGTTAAGTTGAATTAACTATCGAATTAATCTACCTATTTTGTTTGTTGTCTTTTTTTACCGCCTCATTAACCGTTTCACTTACCGACTCATCATCATCTATATCATTTTCCGACTCTATTTTACCCATGTAATAGCGATTACGATTATCCTTGGCATAGCCGTTGCCCAGATTTTCCAACATAGAAGGATTGGCGTCTTCAATTTCCACCCCCTTATAATATGCTGACATAGCGTCTACTGCGTAACCGTCGCCCAGAGTTTTAAATGAACCCTTCAGAGCATCTTTAAGTACGTTCCCATTGTAAAAGACTTTATATTCGTCCCTGGTATATCCATCACCCAGATCCTCCATAGAACCCGTCGATCCCACTACCGGTTGACCTTCGAAATATTCCCGGTTTGAACCTTTCGCATGACCGTCATTGGTAGCTTCAAAAGAATATGGTACGGCATTTACTATTTCCTGCCCGTTATAATAAACCCTTTCTCCATCCCTGGCGTAACCATGATTGATGTAATCAAAAGAATCCGATAATCCATTCACTACTTCCTGCCCATTGTAATATACCTTTTGCGCGTCTTTAGCGTAGCCTTCGTAAAAGGATTCGAACGAATCGGAGTCGGCACCCGGCAGAACTTTCCCGCTATAATATACATTTGTCGCGTCCTTAGCATATTGGCCATCCCTGACTAAAAAGGAATCGAGATCGGCATCTTCCATCTCTACCGCGTTGTAATATACTTTGCCTTCATAGATACAATATTCTTCGGGTGAAATCTGTGCGTAATCATCCTCGGTAACTTCACCTTTAAATTTTTCGTCTCTCCCCCTGTAATAAGTTCTGATGTTGTCTTTTGCGTAACCATCTTGTGTGACACGGAAAGAATCTACCGAAGCTCCCGGTATTCTGACACCGTTATAGAATACGGCGAAATTATCTTTCGCATAACCATTTCCTAAATTACGGAACGAACCGGGGTTTGCATATTGCACCACATTTCCTCTGAAATAAACCTTTTGTGAATCTTTTGTGTAGCCATCGCCTACAGGTTTCTGCGAACTTTGTAAGATAGATACTACTAAATTGTTGCCTGCATTTAGTTCGCCGATACCGGCACATGCCAGAAGTATAGCGAGAGTGATAAATAACTTTTTCATTAACTTAAATTTTTATTTTTAGTAAGACTTATCATAAGTAATTGAATAAACGGCTCCCATTATATGGAAGCCGTTATTTTAATATGCAGGGCGGAGCTATCAGTCCACAAATTTCATGAAAACATTTTTATTTAATTCGTCATCTTTAAAATACTGCACCCATCTTGCTTCCTGTTTTCTCTGCAATTCAACGTTAATAATCCGCTGGGTTCCGTCTTGTGTTGTCTGTGCTCCGCAGTAAAGAGTGAACAGGTTTACATTATCCATTACAGTAGCGTCCAATTGGTACAAATGATTGCCGCAACACCTCAAATCGGTTAAACTTCCGTTTCTGCTGATAGTCAAATGGCTCAGTTCATTATTCTGGCATAACAAATGATTAATGCGGGTATTATTACGAACATCGAGTGAGGTGATCTTATTATCCTCGCAATAAAGATGAAACAGTGTCTCATTTTTACTGATATCAATCCCTGTAAACTGATTATTACCCATATACAAATGAGTCAGTTTCGTATTTTTACTTACATCGATATCCGTAAGCTGGTTTCCTGAAAAGCGGAGATTTGTTAGTTCGGGGTTCTGGGTTACATCCAGTTCGGTCAATAGATTATTACTGCAATTTAAGTAAATAAAATCAGGGGCTTTAGTTAAATCCAAAGAGGTGATCTTATTACCTTGTACATATAAATGAGTCAATTTCGTATTGTTGCTCAGATCTATCCCTGTTAACTTATTATTATAGGCTTCGATCCGCACCAGCTCCGTATTGTTGGTCACATCTATTTCGGTTAGCTCGTTATCCGTGCAATAGAGGTCGAGCAATCCGGTAAAGTATTCCAGCCCTTCCAAAGACTTAACGTAAACTCGTTTTTTATCAATCAGGTATCCATAGTTCAGATTGATTCGTGTCACCGCTGCCGCTTCTTCGAGAGAGAATATGCCGTCCTCGTCGGTGTCCCATTTCGGATAAATCCCGTCCGCATCATCCATCCTGTGTTGGGCATAGGCTTGAAAAGCCGGGTCGGGGATGGCAGACAGAACGTCGAAACGGACTCTTATCGTACGTTCATCAGTGTAACTTCCGTCGTTGGTGGTAACGGTTATTACGGTCTCTCCGACTGCAATCGCTGTCACATTTCCATCTTCGTCCACTTCAGCCACTTCGGGGTTTTCACTGCTCTATGTTACGGACTTATCCGTTGCGTCTTCAGGAGTGATCGTAGCAGTCATAACTTCCATCTCGCCGACGTGAAGCGTTATGTCTTCGTTATCTATTTTAACGCCGGTAACTGCGATAATGGCCTCCGCGACTGTCACAGTACAATGATCCTTATAATTTCCGTCCTTGGTTGTAACGGTTATTACGGCTTCTCCTATGCTTAGGGCGGTAACCTTACCGGTCGACTGATCCACCGATGCCACTTCCGGGTCGTCGCTACTCCATGTTACGGTCTTCTCCGTCGCGCTTTCCGGGATGACCGTGGCGGTCAATGTCTCGTTCTGGTCAACGGTAAGAAATAACTGGGGCTTGCTGATTTTTACGCTTGTGACATAAATATGGTTGTCCTCTTCATTGTCGGAACAACTTGGGGCGATTAGCACTGTCGATATGACAAAAGCTAATAAAATGTAGATTTTTTTTCATTTTATAAAGTGTTTAATTGATAATAACTCAGTTAATTGAAAAACGGCAAGGCAAATTACTCAGTCCTTTGAACATACAAACAGATACCATTAGTAAAAATAATTTTTTCATAATTAAAATATTTATAATTATATTGTTCCGTTTAGCTGCTTACCAGATCAATTTCATCTCGTATGCTTTTTTTCACCATCTCAGCCA
>JAJBTP010000080.1 GCA_020860805.1 Tannerellaceae bacterium
CAAAATCAAAGATATTTAGTAAAAGGTCTGTCGCACTTGCGGCAGACCTTTTTTCGTTACAACAGGAAATTAAAAGAATAAAATATATCCAAAATGAAGACGTATCAAATAGACAAAGATGGTTATTATGGAGAATTCGGTGGGGCTTATGTTCCTGAAATACTTCATAAATGTGTAAAAGATTTGCAGGAAACTTATTCAAAAGTCCTGGAGAGTGAGGGTTTTAAACAGGAGTTCGAACAATTACTCCGGGATTATGTAGGCCGTCCTTCCCCTCTTTATTTAGCACCCCGCTTAAGTGAATTGTATGGATGCAAAATCTATCTTAAAAGAGAAGATTTAAATCATACCGGTGCTCATAAAATTAATAATACAATCGGACAGATTCTGTTAGCGAAGCGTATGGGTAAAACCCGTATTATTGCAGAAACCGGTGCCGGACAACATGGGGTTGCAACTGCCACTGTCTGTGCACTTATGAATATGCAGTGTATAGTTTATATGGGTAAAACTGATGTGGAACGCCAACATCTGAATGTACAACGGATGAAGATGTTAGGTGCAACAGTTGTTCCTGTAACTTCCGGAAATATGACGCTGAAAGATGCAACCAACGAAGCTATCCGTGACTGGTGTTGCAATCCTACAGATACTTTTTATATTTTAGGTACAGCTGCCGGTCCCCATCCGTATCCGGATATGGTAGCTCGTTTGCAATCAGTAATCAGTGAGGAAATAAAAAAACAACTTCTGGAGAAAGAAGGCCGTGAAAATCCGGATTATCTTTTTGCCTGTTTAGGAGGTGGAAGTAATGCTGCCGGAACAGTTTATCATTATCTGAATGATGAAGAGGTTCGGATAGTACTTGCAGAAGCAGGAGGAAAAGGGATTGATTCCGGTTTGACTGCTGCTACTATTCAGATAGGAAAAGTCGGGATTATCCACGGGGCTAAAACACTTGTAATGCAGGATGCAGACGGACAGATAGAAGAACCTTATTCTATCTCTGCCGGGCTTGATTATCCGGGTATCGGACCTTTATATCCTTATCTGACTGCCACCGGACGTGCTACGGTTCTCTCTATAAATGACGATGAGGCATTAGATGCAGCTTTTGAATTAACACGTATAGAGGGTATTATTCCGGCATTGGAATCTTCTCATGCGCTGGCTGCCCTTAAAAAAGTAACTTTCAAACCGGATGATATTGTCGTTCTGACTGTATCCGGACGTGGAGATAAAGATATTGAAACATATGTGAAAGCAATGAATGAAAGAAATAACCCATAATATCCATTACAGATGAAATTCTATACATTTAAAACTATAAGTAAAAAAATACTGGGCGACCTTCATACACCGGTTAGTCTTTATCTTAAAGTGAGGGATATTTACCCGGAATCTGCTTTGCTGGAAAGTTCCGACTATCATGGAAGTGAAAACAGCCATTCGTATATCGCTCTTTGTCCGCTGGCCAGTATTGGTATCAATAATGGAGAAAGTACAGCCAAATTTCCGGACGCAACCCAGGAAGTAAAAGCTATGACGGAAACTTATAATGTGGCGGATGCCATGAATGAATTTCTACAGTGCTTTACTATTTAAGGCGAGAACCGTCAGGTTTGCGGACTTTTCGGATATACCGCTTTTGATGCGGTTCGTTATTTTGAAAATATTCCGGTGATGGAAGCACATCATGCCGAAAATGATGCGCCGGATATGTTATATATACTGTATAAATATGTCCTGGTATTTGACCATTTTAAAAATGAACTGACACTGGTTGAAATGTTGCAACCCGGTGAGGAGAGTGGTTTGCATCAGATTGAAACCTTATTGGATAACCGTAACTTTGCTTCCTATAATTTTCAGACAGTGGGAGAAGAAACATCCCCCATTACAGATGATGAATACCGTGAAATGGTTCGTCAGGGAGTCAGACATTGTATGCGGGGTGATGTTTTTCAGATTGTGCTGAGCCGTCGTTTTGAGCAGGCTTTCAAAGGTGATGATTTTAAAGTTTACCGGGCATTACGAAGTGTGAATCCTTCTCCTTATCTTTTTTACTTTGATTTTGGAGGTTTCCGGATTTTCGGTTCTTCACCGGAAACACATTGTAAGGTAGAAGAAGGGTATGCTAGTATTGACCCGATTGCGGGAACAGCTTTCCGTACCGGAAATGTCGCAGTAGATAAACAGCGTACGGAAGCTCTGTTAGCTGATCCGAAGGAAAATGCCGAGCATGTTATGTTGGTGGATTTGGCAAGGAATGACCTGAGCCGGAATGCACATGATGTGAAAGTGGATTTCTATAAAGAAGTTCAATATTATAGCCATGTTATTCATTTGGTTTCTCGTGTAAGTGGAGATATTAATCCGGAAAGTAATCCGGTAAAAACCTATATTGATACGTTTCCTGCCGGAACATTAAGTGGAGCCCCTAAAGTACGTGCTATGCAGCTAATTACAGAACTTGAAAAACATAACCGTGGAGCTTATGGAGGTTGTATTGGTTTTATCGGATTTAATGGAGATTTAAATCAGGCAATCACCATCCGTTCATTTGTGAGTCGTGGTAATGTATTGTATTATCAGGCTGGTGCGGGAATTGTGAATCAAAGTAATGATGAAAGGGAATTGCAGGAGGTAAATAATAAACTGGGAGCTTTGAAAAAAGCGATTGACCTGGCAGCCCAATTAAAGAACTAATTAAGATATACAAACAATGAGCATATTATTATTTGATAACTACGACTCTTTTACATACAATTTATTACACATACTAAAAGAGTTAGGAGCAGAGGTGGAGGTGCATCGTAATGATAAAATCTCACTGGATGAAATAGAGCGTTTTGATAAAATCGTACTTTCTCCGGGACCCGGAATTCCGGAAGAAGCAGGTATTTTGCTCCCTTTAATTGAACGGTATGCCCCTACTAAGACTATTTTGGGTGTTTGTTTGGGTGAGCAGGCTATCGGACAGGTTTTTGGTGCAAAGTTAATTAATCTTCCCCATGTGCATCATGGAGTTTGTTCGGATATTCTGGTAACAGCTGATGAACCTATTTTTGAAGGTTTGAAACCCGCTTTTCGTGCAGGCCGTTATCATTCATGGGCTGTTTCCAAAGAAGACTTCCCGGATTGTCTGGAAATTACAGCAGAAGATATAGAGGATGGACAGATAATGGGGATTCGTCACAAAGAATATAATGTAAGAGGGATTCAGTTTCATCCGGAATCTGTTCTGACCCCTCAGGGGAAAACAATTATTGCTAACTGGTTAAAACTATAAACTGTATGAAAAATATATTATATAGACTTTTTGAACATCAATATCTTGGAAAAGAAGAAGCAAAGTCTATTCTTCAGAGAATAGCGGAAGGCCGGTATAATGATTGCCAGATATCCAGTTTAATAACTGTCTTTCTTATGCGGAATATTTCGGTTGAAGAGTTGACCGGGTTCCGGGAAGCCCTTCTGGAAATGCGGGTGCCTGTAGACCTGTCTGATTATAAAGTAATTGATATTGTAGGAACAGGGGGGGATGGAAAGAATACATTTAATATCAGTACGGCTGCCTGTTTTGCTGTAGCCGGAGCCGGATATCCGGTTGTGAAACATGGGAATTATGGAGCAACGTCTGTGAGTGGAGCAAGTAATGTGATGGAACAACATGGTGTTGTTTTCACCAAAGACATCTATAAATTAAAGGAATCTATGGAGAAATGTAATATGGCTTATCTGCATGCTCCTTTATTTAACCCGGCATTAAAAGCGGTAGCTCCTGTACGTAAAAGTCTTGCTGTACGTACTTTTTTTAATATGTTAGGCCCATTAGTGAATCCGGTTATTCCTGCTTACCAGTTATTGGGAGTGTATAATCTGCCTTTGTTACGTTTGTATAGCTATACTTATCAGGAAAGCGGAACCCGTTTTGGTGTGGTGCATAGTTTGGATGGATATGATGAAATCTCGCTTACATCTGATTTTAAAGTCTCTATGCCGGAAATGGAAAAACTCTATACACCAGAGATGTTGGGATTCAGAAGAGTAAAAGAAGACGAACTCTTTGGTGGAGATACGGTGGAGGATGCTGCTGAAATATTTGATGCTGTGTTAAATAATACGGCAATGGAAGCACAGAAAAACTGTGTAATAGTGAACGCTGCATTTGCTATTCAGGTGATTTGTCCTGAAAAGCGAATAGAAGAATGTATCGCAGAAGCCCGTGAATCTATAGAAAGTGGAAAAGCGATGGATACATTAAAAACTTTCATCTCTATAAATTCATAAAATATGAAAGACATTTTACAGGATATAATTGCGAATAAAAAACTGGAAGTTGAACGTCAGAAACTGGCTGTTCCTTTGCAAACTTTACTTTCGCTGGGGAATGACAGGATGGAAAGACCGGCTATATCCATGCGGAATGCCCTGGAAAAATCTTCTTCCGGAATTATTTCTGAATTTAAAAGACGTTCTCCTTCGAAAGGTTGGCTGCATCCGGGTGCTAAAATTGCTGATGTGCTTCCTTTCTATGAGCAATACGGAGCATCCGCCTGCTCTGTTTTAACAGATGGAGATTATTTTGGAGGTGGCTTCGGTGATTTACAGCAGGCACGCAAATTAGTAAATCTTCCGTTATTACGAAAAGACTTTATAATAGACGCTTACCAGATTTATCAGGCGAGGGTTATGGGTGCAGATGCTATTTTATTGATTGCGGCTAATTTAACGCCTGATATCTGTCGTGAACTGGCAGAAATAGCTCATACTCTTTCTTTGGAAGTATTGCTTGAAATTCATAGAGAAGAGGAATTGGAATTTTTAAATCCTCATATTGATATGTTGGGGGTTAATAACCGTAATCTGGGCACTTTTCATACGGATGTGGATAATTCATTCCGGTTAATAGAACAAATGAATAAGCAGGTTGAAAAAACAGGTTATCAGCCCTTAATGATTTCCGAAAGTGGTATTTCTAATCCGGAAACAGTTATGAAATTAAGGAGAGCCGGCTTTAAAGGATTTCTTATCGGAGAAACATTTATGAAAACAGATAATCCGAGTAAAGCTTTAAATGAATTTATTAATCAATTGAAATAGATAACCAGAGGTATGATCATAAAAGTCTGTGGAATGCGGGAAGCAACTAATGTGCAGGAAGTTGCAGCCTTAGGTATTGACTGGATGGGCTTTATTTTTTATCCTAAATCCCCACGTTATGTATTGCAGGAGACTGGACATCAATCATCAATTACCAATTGTCAACTAAAAAAAGTAGGTGTTTTTGTCAATGAACCTCTGGAATCTTTAACATTAAAAGCCAGAGAGTATAAACTGGATTACCTGCAGCTACATGGTGGGGAAAGTCCTGAAATGTGTATTTCCTTACAGTCAGAAGGTTATAAAGTCATTAAAGTCTTTTCTATCGCAGATGCAGAGGATCTGGGACAGGTTTCTGCATATGAAGGTAAAGCTGATTATTTCCTGTTTGATACAAAATGTAAAGAATATGGTGGCTCCGGAAAAAAATTTGACTGGTCTGTTCTGGATGCTTATCGGGGAAATACTCCCTTTTTATTAAGTGGAGGAATCAATCCGGAAAGTATAGAAGAGATTTTATCATTTGCGCATCCGGCCTGGGTAGGAGTTGATTTGAACAGTGGTTTTGAAATAAGCCCCGCCTATAAAAATATCGATACTCTACAGGCATTTATAAACAGGATTAAAGAAATTAAAAACGAATAAATGTGAATCGTATAACAAAGTTGTTTGAAACAAAAAAGAAGGATATACTTTCAGTCTATTTTACAGCAGGTTATCCTCATCTGGAAGATACAGTCCGGATTCTAAAAGCTATGCAGGCAAAAGGAATTGATATGGTCGAAGTTGGGATTCCTTTTTCTGACCCTATGGCAGACGGTCCTGTTATTCAGGAAGCCTCTACTGTTGCTTTACGGAATGGAATGAACCAACGTATTTTATTTGAGCAATTGAAAGATATCCGTACGGAAGGGATTACTATTCCGGTTATCTTAATGGGGTACCTGAATCCTATTATGCGTTTCGGATTTGAAGAATTCTGTAAAAACTGTGTAGAGGTTGGTGTAGATGGTATCATTATTCCGGATTTACCATTTGCAGATTATATGTCGGAGTATAAAGAAGTTGCGAAACGTTATAATGTGAAAATAATCATGTTGATTACTCCTGAAACTTCAGAGAAACGAATCCGGTTAATTGATGAACATACCGATGATTTTATTTATATGGTTTCCAGCGCTGCTATTACGGGGGCTCAGCAAAGCTTTAATGAACAAAAACAGGCTTATTTCCGCCGTATTAATGCAATGAAGCTGAAAAATCCCCGTTTAGTAGGGTTCGGTATCAGTAATAAGGAAACCTATGAAGCAGCAGCTTCTAATTCGTCAGGAGCCATTATTGGTAGTAAGTTTATTCAGTTATTAGGAACAGAGAATA
>JAJBTP010000359.1 GCA_020860805.1 Tannerellaceae bacterium
GTATAGATAAAATTAAAAACCTTACAAAGAAAAGGAAAATATGCCTTTTTTAGCTTATCCGTTCTACCTTTTTTAGGTTTACTAACAAAACTTTTTTAATACAATCCGTTTTGTTCACTTCTTCTTCATTTGTAATTTTATTCTCAATCTCTTACCTTTGTTTACAAAAGGCTATCGTATGTTCCGGAAATTAAGATTTTTATCTCTCCCACTCTATTTACAGATACTTATAGGTATGTTGGCCGGTATAATAACCGGCCTGATTGGATTGTATCTGAATGGTGAAATATTTGTTACTAACTGGATACGTCCCTGGGGACAGGTTTTTATCCGGCTTTTACAATTAATTGCTATTCCACTGGTATTTATTTCTCTGGTAAAAGGAGTGACCGGATTAGGAGATATCAGCAAATTCTCACGATTAGGAGGACGAACCATCCTTATTTATATATCGACTACTTTCATTGCTGTAGTATGGGGATTAAGCCTCGGACTGATTGTCAGGCCGGGAAATCTGGTTGACCGGGAACAGGTTGCCGATATGCAGGAAAGTTACCGGACTGTAGTAGAAACTCAAAAGGAAGCTGCTGAATCCACAAAAAAATCAGGGTCCACTTACTTTTCTGGAAGATATTATTCCAGCCAATATTATTAGTGCAACTGCAGATAATTCAAAAATGTTACAGGTTATTTTCTTTGCCATCTTTTTTGGTATTGCTGCTCTGAGTATTTCACCGGAAAAAGTTGCACCAGTAGCTCAATTATTTGATAGCCTGAATGATATCATACTTAAAATGATAGATTATATTATTCGTATTTCGCCTGTCGGTGTATGGGCTTTAATGGCTGGATTGGTCACTGATTTTGGTGGTGATATCTCTGTTTTTGGAGCTTTGGCTGTATATGCATTGACAATTATTGGAGGACTTTTAAGTCTTGCCTTTATTTTCTATCCTTTATTGATTCACTTCTTCAGTAAAATTAATATGAAAAAGTTTATGCAGGCACTTTATCCTGTACAGCTTTTTGCTTTTACTACCAGCAGTAGTGCTGCCACTTTACCGCTTACAATGGAAACAGTAGAAAAGAAACTGGATGTTTCTAATGAAACTGCTTCATTTGTTCTACCGGTAGGAGCTACCATTAATATGGATGGAACAAGTTGTTACCAGGCCATAGCAGTCCTTTTCATTGCACAGGTATTAGGAATTGAGATGGGATTTCAACAGATAGCCATCATCATGTTAATGACTGTTCTTTCTTCTATTGGCACACCTTCTATTCCCGGTGGTAGTTATGTTATTCTGACGATGGTATTAACTTCGGTAGGCATCCCTCCTGAAGGATTGGCTCTTATTTTAGGAATTGACCGTCCGCTGGATATGCTACGTACTGCAGTGAACGTAACAGGAGATGCCACGGTTGCAGTTATTGTAGATAGGAAATAATTGAATAAAGCTTTCAGTCTATTTTAGGCTATATAAAAACAAAAAAGAGTATGCCTCACAGCATACTCTTTTATATATCTACGAATATTTATTAATTATTCATTTTTGCTTCCATTGCATCAAACTCATCGTTCATGTTCAGGTTATAATAGATACTTCTTAAAGCTGTCATAGCTTCTCTTGACTCAGGGTCAGCAGCATGTACTTTTTCGAAGTAAGGAAGAGCCTGTTTGAACAGTTCTTTTGCTTTAGCTGATTCTTCCTGATACATTTTAGCATCGCTAAGCATGTTGGCATCTCCTAATTTGTTTACTGCCTGATTGTAATAGACACGGCCTAAGTTTGATAATGAATCATTGTAATCAGGATCCAAAGCCAATGCTTTTTTATAATATTCTTCAGCTTTATCGAAATCCTGCAATCCTGATTCGTAAACACGACCAATTACATCATACAACTGTGGGTTGTTCGGGTCTTTCTGAACCGCTTCATTCAGATATTGAATAGCTTCTTCGTTTTGGCCTGAATAAATCTGGATATTAATCAGGTTCAACATAAAGAAACTTTCTTCCGAAACTTTCGTCATCGCTTCTTTCAATACACGTACCATATTAGTAGTGTCTTCCTGCATACGATACTCTTCGAACAGGTACTGATATAATTCATTTACTTTATAGTCAGTCTTAATAGCTCTTTCCAATGTAGCAATAGCCGTTTGAGGTTCGTTTAACTGAGTTGAGGCAATAGCAGCATAATACTGAACTGTCAGATAGTTAGAGTCGCGTTGAGCTGCAGGTTCACCTACCATGATAGGAGAGTCAGCAATTTTGATATACTCGTTAAAGAAATCATATGCCTTTTTGTAATCTCTCTCGTCAAAATAATAAGCTCCACCGTTGATGTAATACACATGGTTTGTGTTTAGAATATTTTTGATATCCTTTACAAATCTTGGTTTTACTTTACCTTTTTCGTTAGGTAACTGATCCAACTCATATGCTTTTTCGAAATAAGGGAAGATGTTAATCAAAGCTCCATACATTACCGGTTCATCAGGTGTCTGACCCAGAATCTGTTTTATACGTTCGCTACTGAACTGTTGGTCTTCGATAAAACCTGCAACGTACCAGGTTTTAGCATCATCCTTACTTTCAGGATCAGTAAGCGCACCTTTAATTAGATCGCGTGCTTCCTGATAATTTGCATTGTCACCTTTCGCAATGCTCTGAGCTTGATTTACAGCTTTTTTCTGAGCAAAAGCGCCTGATGCTGCTACACAAAGTGCAACTGTTAATAATAAACGTTTCATTGCAATAGTCTTTTTGATATTAATATTTAATGTTGTTCTATTCAAAATTACTCTTCTGCAGTTTCTTCTTCCGCATCTTCAACGGCATCATCTATCTGAGACTCATCACCTGGTAAAAGGTTTACTTTAGGCTCCTCCGAAACTGCATTTTCTGTATTTTCGATAATTTCTCCTGTTTCTTCAACCAGTTCTTCATCTTCCTGAGATAATACTTTACATACAGAAGCGATTTCATCCTGACGTTTTTCCAAATTAATTAAACGTACACCCTGAGTGGCACGTCCGATTACGTTCAGGTCGGTTACTTTCAAGCGGATAGCGATACCGGATTTGTTGATAATCATCAAATCATTTTCTTCCGTTACATTCTTAATCGCAACCAGTTTGCCGGTTTTTTCGGTAACATTAATGGTTTTTACACCTTTACCACCCCGGTTTGTAATCCGGTAATCATCAATATTAGAACGCTTACCATATCCCTGTTCTGAAACAACCAGAATACTTTCTTCTTCTTTATTTTTAACGCAAACCATTCCTACAACTTCATCCGAACCATCTTCATCGAGTGTCATACCCCTCACGCCGGAAGCAGTACGTCCCATCGTACGGACAGCACTTTCATGGAAACGGATAGCCCGCCCGTTACGGTTTGCAATTAGTACCTCGTTATTGCCATTGGTCATACATACTTCAATCAGTCCGTCATCTTCACGAAGCGTGATAGCATTTACACCATTCTGGCGTGGACGAGAGTATGCCTCCAGTAATGTTTTCTTAATAACTCCTTTTTTCGTACAGAATAACAGATAATGTGAATTGATAAATTCAGTATCTGTAGTCAAACGTTTCACACGGATAAATGCGTTTACTTTATCATCCGGTTCAATATTCAATAAATTCTGGATAGCACGTCCTTTCGAACTTTTTGTACCTTCCGGTATTTCATATACTTTTAACCAGTAACATTTACCTTTAGCTGTAAAAATCAGCAATGTAGCATGCATAGAAGCCGGATAAATATACTGTACAAAGTCTTCATCACGGGTTTGTGAACCTTTGGCTCCTACTCCACCTCTACCCTGCGCACGGAATTCTTTCAATGGAGTCCGTTTGATATATCCCATATGCGAAATGGTGATAATCATCTCATCATCCGCATAAAAATCTTCCGGATTCAGTTCTTCCGAAGCATATACGATATCAGTTTTACGCTCGTCGCCATACTTATCATTCACTTCCTGTAATTCATCCTTGACAACCTGCATACACAAATCTTCATTTTCCAGGATATCTTTCAGGTGAGCAATCAATTTGGCTATTTCATCATACTCAGCACGTAGTTTCCCTTGTTCCAGTCCTGTTAACTGACGCAAACGCATTTCTACAATAGCACGGGCCTGTACTTCCGACAGTCCGAAGCGTTCTATTAAGCTACTGATTGCTTCCTGTGGATTTTGAGACGCTTTAATAAGCGCAATCACTTCATCAATATTATCTGATGCAATAATTAAACCTTCCAGGATGTGAGCCCGTTCTTCTGCTTTACGTAATTCAAATCTGGTACGACGAGTCACCACCTCACGGCGATGCTCAACAAATGCTTTGATTTGGTCTAATAAATTCAGCTGTCTGGGACGGCCATTTACTAAAGCAATATTGTTTACACTAAAAGAAGACTGTAGGGCAGTCATCTTGTATAATTTATTCAATACTACATTGGCATTGGTATCCCGTTTAATATCCACAACAATACGCATCCCTTTACGGTCTGACTCATCATTTACATTGGAAATGCCTTCAATCCGTTTATCATTAACAAGGTCGGCAATATATTTGATTAATTCAGCTTTATTTACCAGATATGGAATTTCGGAGATAATAATCTTTTCGTGATTGTTCTCTATTTCAATTTCCGCTTTTCCGCGTAAAATAATACGTCCTCTACCTGTTTCAAAAGCATCCTTAACCCCTGCATATCCATAAATAGTAGCACCAGTGGGGAAGTCGGGAGCTTTTACATATTCCATAAGTCCTTCCACATCTATATCACCACGGGCATCAATATAAGCCATACAAGCGTTCAGAACTTCACTCATATTGTGAGGAGGCATATTGGTAGCCATCCCTACAGCAATACCAGACACTCCATTCACCAACAGGTTTGGTATACGGGTAGGCAGAACCACCGGTTCTCTTAAGGTATCGTCAAAGTTCAGTTGAAAATCAACTGTATCTTTATCAATATCACGAAGCATTTCTTCCGCCAGTTTACTTAGACGTACTTCTGTATAACGCATAGCAGCCGGACTATCACCGTCTACAGAACCGAAGTTACCCTGTCCGTCAACCAACGGATAACGCAATGACCAGGTTTGTGCCATACGTACCATCGCAAAGTAAACGGAACTATCTCCGTGTGGATGGTACTTACCTAAAACTTCACCAACAATTCTTGCAGATTTCTTATAAGGTTTGTCGGATGTGTTACCCAGTTCGTTCATTCCGAATAATACACGGCGATGAACCGGTTTAAAACCATCCCTAACATCAGGAAGAGCACGAGAAACGATAACAGACATTGAATAATCAATGTATGCAGACTTCATTTCCTCCTCGATGTTGATCTTTATAATTCTGTCTTGATCAACCATTTATTCTTTAATAAATTACAATCTTGTATTTTTCTTTCAAAAAGTGTACTAAGGTAATGCTTTTCCTTCTATCCCGAAAGAAAATAACCCGAAATTTTACCGGATTGTTAAAATTAAAAACCATGGTTTTTCATAGGTTTGAAAACGGTTTCTTACTCTGTTTTAATACTATCTACCGGATTCTCAGTAGCGGCCCTCCAGTTCTGTAAAGTAACGGTTACTCCCACAATCAAAGCCACCAGAATAAAAGCTATCGCAAATACCCAGGGGTAGATAGGTGTTTTGCTGGCAAAGTTTTCCAGCCACTTCAATACGCAATAATATGCAACCGGTACAGATACAATAAAGCACCCTACTACAATAAGAAAATAACTCTTGTTAAACATGATGAGGATATCTTTCACTTCAGCACCCATAACTTTACAAATACCTATCTCTTTCTTACGGTACTGGGTTTCAAACACGACTAAACCAAATACACCTACAATTGAAATCAAAATTGCCAGGAGACTGAAAAGAGTAATCATCTTGTTCAGATTTTCGTCTTTCTTATATAGTTTATCAAAAGAGTCATCCATAAAGTTAATCTCTACCGGGTAAACCGGGACTATTTCTGTTAATGTTTTACGGATATGTTCCAAAGCTGCCGGGAAATCACTGCCTCCCTGTAAGCGAATATAAGAGACATTTAAGGTGCTATAATTATTAACTACAAAAGCAACATGATTGGTTTCATGTCTCAGGGAAGTAAGGTTTACATTTTCACATATTCCAACAATCTCCTCTTGCTCCTCTTCCTTTGAATTAATAACATGATACAAACCAGGAGATATCCCGAGATAATCCTGTACGGATTTAGTAAAAATGAATTGCCGTTTACTTTGCTTTTCATTCAATTGTTTTCCTTCCAGCAAGGGAATACCTGCAACAGAAAGAAAATTCTCAGAAACAGTTATTTGGTAAAAAAAAATAATTCTTTCTCCTGATATTTAAACTGATTCATCGAATAGACATCTTTCGAACCTACTTTATCATCGGCAAATGCCACATCTTCAATACCC
>JAJBTP010000106.1 GCA_020860805.1 Tannerellaceae bacterium
ATTCTCGTGGTGGTCCTTCTAGTCATTAGTAGGTAAGGAGAAAGGTATGTAAGAAGTTGTGGAATCATGTAAAGATATTTCTTAAAGCCTTTCTCCGTAGAGAAGGGCTTTTTTATTGGAATAAAACGAATTAAAATATATGGAATTACGTAGTTCAACCAGTACACAGGGCCGTCGTATGGCGGGAGCACGCGCACTATGGCGGGCAAATGGAATGAAAGAAGAGCAGATTGGAAAACCAATTATAGCAATTGTTAATTCATTTACACAATTTGTACCCGGACATGTCCATTTACACGAGATTGGCCAGAAAGTAAAAGCTGAGATTGAAAAATTAGGTTGTTTTGCTGCTGAATTTAATACAATTGCAATTGACGATGGTATTGCTATGGGCTATGATGGAATGTTATATTCTCTTCCCTCGCGTGATCTGATTGCTGATAGTGTAGAGTATATGGTGAATACTCATAAAGCAGATGCAATGATTTGTATCAGCAACTGTGATAAGATTACTCCGGGCATGTTAATGGCAAGTATGCGTTTGAATATACCTACTGTTTTTGTATCCGGAGGTCCGATGGAAGCAGGACAGGCTGGTGGCCGCGCATTAGACCTTATTGATGTGATGGTTGAGGCTGCCGATGATTCTATTCCGGATGAACAGATTGAACAGATTGAGCGCTCTGCCTGTCCAACCTGTGGGTCTTGTTCCGGTATGTTTACAGCTAATTCTATGAACTGTCTGAATGAAGCGATAGGTTTAGGTTTACCTGGAAATGGAACAATTGTTGCAACGCACGCCAACCGGACACGTTTATTTGAAAAAGCTGCTCATATTATTGTTGAAAATGCATATAAATATTACAGAGATGGGGATGAATCCGTATTACCCCGTAATATTGCTACCCGTCAGGCATTTTTAAATGCCATGTCTCTGGATATTGCTATGGGAGGCTCTACCAATACTGTACTTCACCTGTTGGCTATTGCTCATGAAGCAGAAGTTGATTTTACCATGAAAGATATTGATGAACTTTCCCGTAAAACACCCGTAATATGTAAAGTTGCTCCTAACTACCATTATCATATCCAAGATGTAAACCGGGCGGGTGGTATTATTGCTATTCTGGACGAATTGATGAAAGTTGGTTTGGTAGATGGCTCTGTTAAACGTGTGGATGGATTCACTTTATCAGAAGCCGTTAAACAGTATTCTATTACTTCTTCTGAAGTGTCGGAAGAAGCCCAAAAGATATATAAAAGTGCGCCTGCAAACCGTTTTAATCTGGTTTTAGGTTCACAGGAGAGTTATTGTAAAGAATTGGATACAGACCGCAAAAACGGATGTATCCGTGATGTGGAACATGCGTATGCAAAAGATGGCGGACTGGCTGTATTATATGGAAATATTGCTCTGAACGGTTGTGTGGTAAAAACAGCTGGGGTGGATGAAAGTATTTTCCGTTTTTCGGGACCCGCTAAAGTTTTTGATTCGCAGGAAGCTGCCTGTGAAGGTATTTTACGCAACAAAGTCGTCGCCGGCGATGTGGTCGTAATTACTCACGAAGGTCCTAAGGGAGGTCCTGGTATGCAGGAAATGTTATACCCCACATCGTATATCAAGAGCCGCCATCTGGGTAAAGAGTGTGCGCTGATTACAGACGGACGTTTCAGTGGAGGAACTTCCGGACTGTCCATCGGACATATTTCTCCGGAAGCAGCGGCAGGAGGAGCTATAGGCCTGGTTCGTGACGGGGATATAATCTCTATTAATATACCGGAACGTACTATTGAAGTAAAATTAACGGATGAGGAATTGCATAATCGCCGGCTTGAAGAAGAAGCAAGGGGTGCAGATGCATTTACTCCTCACCGGGAACGCAAAATCTCCAAAGCGTTGAAAGCATATGCCACCATGGTTTCTTCGGCAGATAAAGGGGGGGTTCGGATTATATAGAATAAAAACCGATATTATATTGTGAAAATGGAAGCAAACACACAAAATAATCAGAAAATAACAGGTTCAGAGGCCTTATTAAAAGCCTTAATTGCGGAAGGAGTTGATACAATCTTTGGTTATCCCGGAGGACAGGTTATCCCGGTTTATGATACATTATATGATTATCAGGATCAACTAAAACACGTATTGGTACGTCATGAACAGGGAGCGACTCATGCTGCTCAGGGATATGCCCGTGTATCCGGTAAAGTAGGCGTTGCCCTGGTTACTTCAGGGCCGGGTGCAACCAATACCATTACAGGTATTGCGGATGCGATGATGGATAGTACTCCTATGGTTGTAATATCAGGCCAGGTTCCTTCTTCTTTGTTGGGAACAGATGCTTTTCAGGAAGTGGATGTCATTGGAATTACACAGCCTATTACTAAATGGGCTTACCAGATACGTAAACCGGAGGAGATTGTATGGGCTATCTCGCGTGCTTTTTATATTGCTTCAACGGGACGTCCGGGACCGGTTGTTATTGACTTTGCTAAAGATGCTCAGGTCGGATTGGTGGAGTATGTCTATGAAAAAGTAGATTATGTACGTAGTTACCAACCTGTACCGGATATGAAACCTCACCGGATAGAACAGGCAGCAGAATTGATTAATAAGGCAAAGAAGCCACTTGCTCTGGTAGGACAAGGGGTTATTTTGAGTGGAGCTGAAAAAGAATTACATGCTTTCCTTGAAAAGGCAGATATACCTGCCGGAGCCACTGTTTTAGGATTATCAGCAATGGCTTCAGATTATCGGCTGAATAAAGGAATGTTGGGAATGCATGGAAATGTAGGTCCTAACCGGAAAACCAATGAATGTGATGTATTAATAGCTATCGGAATGCGTTTTGATGATCGGGTAACCGGTAATTTACAGGCGTATGCACCGCAGGCTAAAATTATTCACTTTGATATTGATAAATCAGAAATAAATAAAAATGTTCCGGTTACAGTTCCGGTAGTAGGAGATGCGAAAGCAACGCTGGCAGCTGTAACAGAATTATTACAACCGGCTAAACATACCGATTGGATCAAAAGTTTTGAGCCTGACGAACAGGAAGAAGCTGAAAAAGTAATCAGTAAGGAGGTTACGCCAGCCGAAGGCTACCTGCGTATGGGTGAAGTGGTACGGAAAGTATCCGAAGCTACAGGGAATAAAGCTGTGTTGGTTACCGATGTAGGTCAGAACCAAATGATGGGCGTACGTTACTTCAAATATAGCCAGACCCGTAGTGTGGTTACTTCGGGTGGTTTGGGCACTATGGGATTTGGTTTGCCTGCAGCAATCGGAGCTAAGTTTGGTGCTCCTGACCGTACGGTGTGTTTCTTTACCGGTGATGGTGGTATTCAAATGACTATCCAGGAATTGGGGACTATTATGCAGGAAAATCTGAATGTAAAGATTATTGTGTTGAATAATAATTTTCTGGGTATGGTGCGCCAGTGGCAGGAATTATTCTTTAAAGAAAGATATTCGGCAACAGTAATGAATAATCCGGATTTTGAAGCTATAGCAAAAGCATACGGTATTGGTAGCCGTACGGTAGAAAAGCGGGAAGAGTTAGATGATGCAATTGCAGAAATGCTGAATCATGACGGCGCTTTCCTATTAGTGGCCAATGTGGAAACGCATGGTATGGTATACCCAATGGTACCGACCGGAGCAGCAATTACTAACATTATTATGGGCGAAAAATAAGGAGGAAGCAAATCATGACAGAAAAAAAATTATATACAGTAATTATATTTTCCGAAAACACGGTAGGCTTGCTTAACCAGATAACTATTATCTTTACGCGCCGCCAGCTGAATATTGAGACTCTATCAGTCTCTCCGTCCGCAATTAAAGGAATACATAAATTCACTATTACCACATTCTCCGATCAGGATACAATGGATAAAGTAGTGAAACAAATAGATAAACGGGTAGATATTCTAAAGGCATATTATAATGTAGATGAGGAACTTGTATATCAGGAAATCGCTCTTTATAAAGTAAGTACTGAGTTGTTTATACAAAATGTCAGAGTAGAAGAACTTATTCGTAAATATAATGCACGTATTCTGGATATCAATGAATCGTCCATCGTTTTAGAAAAAACCGGGCGTTATGAGGAGACTCAGGAACTATTTAAGGAATTGAGTAAAACAATTGGAGTACTGCAATTTATTCGTTCCGGCCGTATTGCTATCACGAAAGGGCGGGTGGAACGTTTAAGTGATATGCTGACTACATTGGAACGTAAATTAGAAGAGAAACAGGATACAACAAGTGATGGAGATGAATAAAGTAGGAGAATTTCATTTCACAACCGAATCTTATCTGCTTGACTTTAAAGGGCAGACTACCATCCCTATGATTGGTAACTATCTGCTGCATGCTGCATCTGTACATGCCGAAGATAGAGGCTTCGGATATTCCGATATGAGTAAACGGAATGCAGCCTGGGTACTTTCCCGTTTGGCAATTGAAATGAAAGAATATCCACGGATGTCCGAACAAGTTACTTTGTATACCTGGGTGGAAGAAGTAGGAAGGCTTTTTACAAACCGTAGTTTTGAACTGGTTAATAGTAAGGGGGAAACATTAGGCTATGCACGTTCTATCTGGGCTGCTATTGATATAGATACCCGTCGCCCTACTTTACTGGATGTAGCAGGATTGAGTGAATATCTGACAGACCGTCCGAATCCACCTATTGATCAACCTGGTAAAATAATTCCTGTAGAATCAACTACGCAAGGTGAACTTTACCGGGTTAGGTATAGTGACCTTGATGTGAACGGTCATCTGAATAGTATTAAATATATGGAGCATTTGTTGGACTTGTTTGATATAGAATTATTCCGGCAAAAGAATATAAGCCGTTTCGAAATAGCCTATCAGGCAGAAGGCAAATATGGAATGGAATTAAGTCTTCATTCCTCGGAAGTGGCTACTGATAAATATGCAATGGCTATCTGCCATGAAGGCAAAGCAATTTGCCGGGCAGCGGTTGGCTGGCAATAGTCAGCAGGAGTCAAAGAAATAAGAAGTCAAAGAAGTTAGAAATAGTTTCTTCTTAACTCCTATAAATGAGCGAAGCGAATATAAAACAAATATTTACATTTTAATAGAAATTAGAAAATGGCAGTAATGAATTTTGGCGGGACAGAAGAAAATGTTGTAACACGCGATGAATTTCCATTGGAGAAAGCAAGAGAAGTAATGAAAGATGAGGTTATCGCTGTAATCGGTTACGGTGTACAGGGACCTGGTCAGAGTCTGAACCTGCGCGACAATGGATTCAATGTAATCGTTGGACAACGTAAAGGTGGTAAAACCTGGGAAAAAGCGATTGCTGACGGTTGGGTACCGGGTGAGACTTTATTCGAAATTGAAGAAGCATGTGAAAAAGCAACTGTTATTCAGTATCTGCTTTCTGATGCAGCTCAAATCGAAGTATGGCCACGTATTAAACCTTATCTGACCCCGGGAAAAGCATTGTATTTCTCTCATGGTTTTGCAGTCACTTATAAAGAACGTACAAACATTATTCCTCCAGCAGATGTAGACGTTATTCTGGTTGCCCCTAAAGGTTCAGGAACAAGCCTTCGTCGTATGTTCTTACAGGGACGTGGTTTGAACTCAAGCTTTGCTATCTTCCAGGATGCAACAGGCCGTGCATGGGAACGTGTAGTTGCACTGGGTATTGGTGTAGGTTCAGGCTATCTGTTCGAGACAACTTTCCAGAAAGAAGTATATTCAGACCTTACCGGTGAGCGTGGTACATTGATGGGTGCTATTCAGGGTATCCTGTTGGCTCAGTATGAAGTGTTACGTGAAAACGGACATAGTCCATCTGAAGCATTCAATGAAACCGTAGAAGAGTTAACACAATCACTTATGCCTCTGTTTGCCGAAAATGGTATGGATTGGATGTATGCAAACTGTTCAACTACTGCTCAACGTGGTGCATTAGACTGGATGGGACCTTTCCACGATGCTTCTAAACCTGTATTTGAAAAACTATACAGAGAAGTCGCTTGTGGTAACGAAGCTCAACGTTCTATAGACACAAACAGCAAACCTGATTATCGTGAAAAACTGGAAGAAGAACTGAAAGCTCTTCGTGAAAGTGAAATGTGGCGTGCAGGAGCAGTTGTACGTAAACTTCGTCCTGAAAACAACTAATCAGACAGTTTATAAATAGATAAGGCTTTCCGGTTTTCCGGAGAGCCTTATCTATACTTCTCCATGATTTCTAAAACACTTTTACTATGTGGCTCTATACTATTTATTTTCCTGACAAAATTGTTTTTTTATCAGAATATCTCTATTTTTGTTTAAAAAAATACTTATGATCGGTACGAATACTGTAACATTTAACTCATTATATACCAACTACTATCGTAAGTCTTTTCTGTTTGTAAAGTCTTATGTACATAA
>JAJBTP010000454.1 GCA_020860805.1 Tannerellaceae bacterium
TTACTAACTTTAAATTAAACGACATGAAAATTAAGTCAATTAATTTACAACGCATGCGCCAACAACAGGCGTATGGATTTTATGGGTATGTGGTAACTGTATTAGATTCAGTAACGATTCCACAGTTATTATCTATTAAAGCAGAGTTTAAAGAGGCATACAAAAATTTTGATTTTGCCTTAAAACCTGTACGGAAAACTGAAGGAGGAAGATATACAAAGAGATAAGCTCTGGCGTGGATTAAAAATGATAGTTGATGCTATGATGCTGAATAAGGATCCGGAGATTGCTGAGATTGCTGCTCATGCCTCTACGCTTATTTCTACGTATGGATATGCTCCTACACAAGCTTATACGGATCAAACTGGTATAATCAATAATCTGATAAATGATTTAAATGATTATCTGAAGCCGGAAGAAAGAGAAAAGATTGGAATTGTTGATTGGGTAAATGATTTGGATGAATCGAATAAGAACTTTAAAAAATTGTATATGGAAAGGGTTCGCTATTTCAAAAATAAAGAAAAAAGGAAAAAGCGGATTAACCCGTATGGAGATAGATAATATATACCGGAAATTAGTTGATACCATACATGCTCTTTATCTGCTGGGCGATCCGGATGAACAGGATTTACTGGAAGAAATCATAAAAGAAATGAATGTCATTATCGAAAGAGAAATTGCAATCATCAAACGCCGCACGAAAAACGGTACTCTCTCCTGATATGCCTGATGAGTACGAGGAGGAAGATGATGAAAATCCGTCTTCGGATGGTATGGAACAAAGAGGCGGGGATTGCAAATCCTATTTAACCAAAAGTTACAAACTTTCCCTTGTTTTGCTTTCGGATTTATAATTAGTCATGGTCGGAAGATTTGGAAGTATACTTATTATATTGATAATTAACTAAAAAAACAACGGATGGTTGAAGGGGATTTGCAATCCCCGCTTACGAATTATAAGGAATCGAATATCGGCCTGAGCCCATTTGAATCCGTTATAAGATAACTTTTAGGCTTTTAGAAGCGGTATTTTAAGCTTTCCGGATTGAAAATCCTTATATTCATTTTAGTTCGGATTACAAATCCTCACGACCAACAACCTTTCTTTCAGTTAAATAAAATCTTCCGACCATGACTAATTATAAATCCGGAAGAATTAAATTTCAGGGATTGGACAGGTTATATACGGTTCCTTTTCTTTTGAATGAATAGGCGGTAAAGAAACCTGCTAACGGGATTTTATTTTCTTTTCGTACCGGCTGGATGTTGGTTTGTATATTGGCTGGCGGTCCGCTGAAAATAGGGTTTGAACCCCATAGTTCTGTTTGGGCATCCCAGATAAAGTCGTAGTATTCTTCTGTGATTGAGTTTACCTGTAAACTTACAATATCACCTTTTTGTAGCTGGTATTGTTCTTCTTCCAAATCCAGGCTGAAACAGGAGACTGCTTTCAGTTCTTTTTTATCAATATATTCATCATCTGCTAATCCCCAGTTAATAAGGGAGTCACTTAATGCATACTCATTGCGGTATGCCTGGAAGCTTAGGTAATTTTCATCACTATTTTCCGGAAGAGCTCCAAAGACTAAGATATCCAGCCGGTCATCGAAGTATTCCGACATTTCCAGCTGTATGGAGTCCAATCGTATAGAGAAGGGTAGGAAAGAAGAGGCTGTATATTCTTCCGGTTCATTATTACCGTCAAAATCAACAGAGACATGTAAGGTATAGGTTTCTCCTTCTACACCATATACATCGGGTTCGGTAAGGTATAATCCGGGATTCTCCGGGTCTTCCGTTAAGGTAAATATAGTCTCTTTATTTTGAATCTTAACATTGGCTCCTGAGATTCCTTCCGGTGCTGTTGTGGCAAAATAACTGGCCGACCGGGTAATTCTCACATAGTGCTGTGTGGTATCTGTAGTAATATATCCATAGATAACCAGATGTGGGTCGGATTGATTGGTATAAATATCTATCCGTTCGGTACAGGCAAAGAACAGGATTGTAATAAATACTCCTGCGATGGTTATTTTCGTAAATTGCCGGAATGATATAATTGATTTCATATGTTTATTCTTTATCTATTTATTCTTTTTTAAATTATAAGAATTCTTTTCATTTAAAAATTTAGAATGTAAAGTTCCAGGTTACAGATGGGATGAATGTAAACAGATAGACTTTCTCAGCATAGGAAACATCCGGTTGGTCTACTTCCTGTCTGAATATAATAGTCCATGGATTTTTCTGCCATAGGCATTGTAGAGAGAGAAATTCAAATCATGTTTCAGTCTTTTTCCCGGTTTCGATAATTGCAGGGTTGCCGAAAGGTCTAACCGGTGATAAGCCGGAAACCGGAATTCATTTCGACCGGAATAGATAGGAATGTAATTATTTTCTATCTGGTAACGTCCGGTAGGATAGGTAACGGGGGTACCGGATGCATAGACCCAGTTGGCTGAAATTGTCCATTTCTTTGATAATTCATAATTACCTACAATGGATATATTGTGAGGTTTATCATAGGAGGAACGAAACCAGTTGCCGTCATTAATTTCATCTACTCTGCGTTTGCTTCTGGAATAGGTGTAACTTACCCATCCGTTGATCCGCCCGGTATTTTTACGAACCATTAGTTCTAATCCGTAAGCATATCCTTTACCGAAGCGTAATTCCTGTTCGAGGTGTTCGTTGACGATCAGTTGTGCATGGTCTTTGAAGTCCACTACATTTTTCATGTCTTTATAATAGATTTCTGCAGATGCTTCATAGGTATTATCTTCAAAATTGCGGAAATAACCTACTGAAAACTGGTCGCATAACTGAGGTTTAACATTTTGTGAAGACTGGAACCATACATCTAATGGTGAACCGGCTGCGGAATTGGATGCTAACTGGATATATTGTGCTGTTCTTGAATAACTTGCTTTTATGGATTGTTTTTCATCTAATAAATAGGCTACTCCCAGGCGTGGTTCAAACTGATGCTGGTTATGGTAGAATGTACCTTTGTCGTAGTTTTTGGAATAGTCTACTTTATACTCGTGCAGGTAATCTATTTCTTGTCCGTTTGCTATATTCTGGAACAGGGAAAAGCGCACGCCGTATTTCACTTTTAACTTATCGGTAATAGACATATCGTTTGAAATATACAAGGCGTGTTCCAGTGCGTATTCTTCCGGTAGTTTAATGGTGCCGATAATGGATTCTTCATCGATACCGCCTCCTTTTCCCGGTTTAAATGTATGATAGATGGCATTGTAGCCGAATTTGATGTGATTGGCTGGATTAGGGTGCCATGAAAAATCGGCTTTTAGTCCGTAATCATACATTTCTGATTTCCATTCCTGGCTTAACTGTTGGGTTACATCATAACTGAGGTAGTAATCATAGAAACTACCCAGTAATGTAAAGTTTGAGAACAGGCGAGGGGAGAAGATGTGATTCCACCGGGCGGTTATGGTTTTGTTTCCGAAGTTCATTCCGGCAAACTGTGTTTCAAATTTGTCGCGTCCGAGATAGCCGGCAATGAATATACGGTTGTTATCATTGATTTTGTAGTTGACTTTCATATTGGTGTCATAGAAGTACATGGTTGATTCTTTGACATTTTTATCATTAGCTAAGGGTAGGAATAAATCGGCATAGGTACGGCGTCCGGACACGATGAAGGAGGCTTTGTCTTTGGCTATTGGTCCTTCCAATGTCATCCGGCTGGCGATTAATCCGATTCCTCCGGTTCCGGTGAAGTATTGGTTATTTCCATCTTTCGAACGGATATCCATTAAGGAGGATAATCTGCCTCCGAAGGTTGCCGGGACATCTCCTTTGTAGAGTACAACATCTTTGATGGCATCATTATTAAATACGGAGAAGAATCCCATCAGGTGCGAAGCAGAATATACGGTTGCTTCATCCAGAAGGATAAGATTCTGGTCATGGCTTCCGCCCCGCACACTAAAACCGGATAATCCTTCGGAGGTAGATTGTACGCCGGGTAGTAGCTGAACGGCTTTGATTACATCTACTTCGCCCATTAAGGCTGGGATGGTTTTAATTTCTTTCATGGAGAGCCGCTCTGTTCCCATTTCCATTTTGGTAATGTTTGAATTGCGGGCTTCTGCTGTGATAATTACTTCATCCAGCAGGCTGGTATTTAATTCCGGTGAGACATTTAGCCGGATATCTTCTTTAAGTGCTATGCGCATTTCCTGGGGGTATATCCCATATAAGTAATAACCAGGGTATATTCTCCGGATGCAAGGCTTAAGGAATAAAAGCCGTATGCATTGGTAGCAGTTCCGAGTGAACTTCCTTTTACCTGGATAGTGGCTCCTGCTAAATCTTCTCCATCGTTGCTATCGGTAATAGTACCGCTGATTGTAAATTTTCGTTCCTGTGCGTTGATTACTCCGGGAAGAAGTAGTATCAGAAGGAATAGTGACCAAAGGGTCTGTTTGATAGTAATCATTTATTATTGATTTTAAATTCTGCACAAAATTGTGCATTCCCGGAATCTCTCCGGTAAAAAAGAGACGAAATCTCGGATTTGTAAGACTAATGTTGTTAATTAATATACGAAGAGCAATTGTGTTAGAAATAACTAAAGGGGACACAGATTACGCAGAAAACGCAGAATTTCGCAGATTTAAATATATATCAATCTATATAAGTTGCATAGTTTGGGTAATCTATGAAATTCTATTTGCTATCATTATTAACAGAAGTCTATTCATTAAATTGTTTGGAAAATTCTTTTTAGTGATTTATCCAGGGCTTGAATGTCTTCTTCTGTTGTATCCCAGGAAGTAACTAAACGAACTTCTGTAATGGCTTCATTCCAATAATAGAAGAAGTATTCTTTGGATAGTTGTCCGGCTGCTTCTTTGGGCATGGTAAAGAAGAGTTGATTGGATTCTGCTTTCTGGGTAAATTGTATTTGTGGATACTGTTTGAGTATCTTTACAATATCGGCTGCTTTGCGATTGGCATTGGTTGCATTTCCATGCCATACTTCTTTTTCCAGATAGGGCAGGAATTGTGCGGACAGATAGCGTTGCTTGGATGCCAGTTGTGCGGATTGTTTCCGGAAGTAGGGCAGATTCTCTGTTAATTCAGGGCGGAAGGATATAACGGCTTCTCCCATCATCATTCCATTCTTGGTCCCTCCGAAACTGAGGATATCTACGCCTGCGTCTGTTGTCAGTTCTTTCATCGAACAATTCAGATATACACAGGCATTGGCCAGACGTGCTCCGTCCATATGCAGATACATGCCGTACTGATGAATTAAGTCGGCAATGGCTCGTACTTCTTCTATGGTATAAACAGTTCCTAATTCGGATACCTGTGAAATATATACTGCTTTGGGTTGTGGGTGATGACAAACGCCAAAGTGTTGCAGATGGGGACGGATTAACTCCGGTGTTAATTTTCCGTCCGGACTTTCGATAGGTGTAACTGTACATCCGGTCATGCGGGCCGGTGCTCCACATTCGTCTACATAAATATGTGCGGTGGTTGTACAGATAATGCTATTGAATGAACGGGTAATAGCTTGTAAGGCTACGGAGTTGGCTCCGGTTCCGTTGAACAGGAAAAAGGGTTCTGCTTCCTGTCCGAATATTTCTTTAATCTTTTGGGTAGCTTGTGCTGTCCATGGGTCGTCTCCATATCCAACCGCATGGTCACGGTTTGCTTTCAGGATAGCTTCTATAACAGAAGGGTGTACTCCTGAGTTATTATCACTTGCAAAACTTCTCATTTGTCGAAATTATTTTGCGCAAAAGTAAAGAAAATTAGGATATGCTTTTTAGTAAAATGGAATTAATCGTTTAGAATCTTAGGTATAAAAAAAGGAGGCATCTGAGTACAGATACCTCCTCTTGTCTTATTTCAGAAAATGTGTTTTATCCCTGATGGAAGTCTTTTAATACTTTCTGTAGTTCCTGCCTTGCAAAGAATATCCGGCTTTTTACTGTTCCTAACGGTACATTCAGTTTATCAGCGATTTCATTGTATTTGTAACCACTTAAATACATGGAAAAAGGAACTTTTAGTTCGGTGTTCAGTGCATTTATGGCTTTATTAATCTCCTGAATCTGATAGGAACCGTCGGGGGAGTCGAATCCGGAATCATTGATGACGTCCAGATTATATAAATCTACACTTTGATCTACGACTGTTTGTGTACGGACGATCTTATGATAGTTGTTTATAATATATTACGCATGACCGTTAAAACCCAGCCTTTAAAATTTATATTGTCTACAAATTTATCCTGATTGTCTAACACTTTCAATGGCGTATCTTGCATCAAATTCTGAGCATCATCTTTGTTAGCGGTTAGGATCCAAGCAAAAATCAGCATGTTTTCGTGGATGCTCAAAAATGGTGTCTGAAATTGCAAAACATTA
>JAJBTP010000525.1:0-5549 GCA_020860805.1 Tannerellaceae bacterium
ATATACAAGTGATATATATGACTGATTTATATTACATTTGTAGAATATAAAATGAACAAATAATTTTTATCAACTAACTTTCAATTATTATGAAACATTCTACCTATTATCTGGTACTTGTAATCAGTTTGTTATTAGCGGCCTGTGGTGGAGGTACCAAATCATCCGGAAATGAAACAGACCCTTATTTAACCGAAGTTAAACATCCGGATTGGTCACGGAATGCGGTTATGTATGAAGTAAACATCCGTCAGTACACACAGGAAGGAACGATTACAGCTTTCCGTCAACACTTGCCCCGTCTGAAAGAGTTAGGAGTAGATATCCTGTGGCTGATGCCTGTTTGCCCTATTTCAGAAGTAAATCGAAAAGGCACAATGGGTAGCTATTATGCTTCACAGAATTATACAGCTGTAAATCCTGAATTCGGTACACTGGAGGACTTTAAAGGATTGGTAAATGAGGCACATAATATGGGCTTTAAAGTTATCCTGGATTGGGTAGCTAATCATAGTGGCTGTGATAATGTATGGCTGGAACAACACCCTGACTGGTATGTACGTGATGAACAGGGGAATCCTATATCCCCGTATGACTGGACAGATACATATAAACTGAACTATGATAATCCTGAATTACGCCAGGGTATGATTGATGCTCTAACGTTCTGGGTTACTGAATGTGACATAGATGGATACCGTTGTGATGTGGCTTATGAAGTTCCGACTGATTTCTGGGAGGATGCACGGAAACAATTGGATGCTATTAAGCCTGTATTTATGCTGGCTGAAGCCGATGCACCTGAATTGACAGTGAAAGCTTTTGATATGACTTATAACTGGCCGTTTAAAAATCTGATGAACCAGATTGCGCAGGGTGACTCGGCTAAAAAATCAACGTACGCTCCGATAGATGCTCCTGAAAAAATGTCGGCTAAGCAGGCTATTGATATTGATGAAATGCTGGCATCTTATAATGAATGTTATCCGCGTGATACGTATGTAATGAATTTTATTACTAATCATGATGAGAACTCATGGGATGGTAGTGAATTTAAACGTTTTGGGAAGAGGAGTAAAGGCTTTTGCCGTATTAACTTATACGCTTCCGGGAATGCCGTTGATTTATACTGGTCAGGAAACAGGTATGGCACGTGAGCTGGAATTCTTTGAAAAAGATACTCCTCCGGACTGGACTAAAAACGAATGGTTTGGTTTTTACCAGACTTTAAATGGACTAAAACATACACAGGAGGCTTTAAGGGCAGGAAATGCCGGAGGCGAAATGGTACGTTATACAACTCAATCACCGAAGGCATATGTGTTTTCACGTAGTAAAGGGAGTTCAGAAGTATTAGTATTGGTTAATTTAAGTCCGGAAAGTGTAGAATTAGTATATGATTCAATAGCTCCGGCAGGTGAATATACTAATCTTTTCACAGGTGAAAAAGAGGTTGTACCAACTTCATTAGGGGAATGGGGATACTGTGTACTTGTAAAATAAGTTTATAAGATGAGTTTATTCGAACTGGGAAGGAATGAAAGTGGGACAAATAGCTTTTTTAATAACTTAAGCGAATAGAAATGAAATCAAAACGAATTATTGAAGTGTGTGCTAATTCAGCACAAAGCTGCGTAGAAGCAGAAGCCGGAGGGGCAACCCGTGTAGAATTATGTGCGGCTATTCCGGAAGGAGGAACTACACCTAGTTATGGTGAAATCAAAACAGCTCAGAAGTTAACTTCCGGGATTGATATCAACGTAATTATCCGTCCGCGCGGAGGTGATTTCCTGTATTCATCTGCTGAGGTAGATTCTATGTTGTATGATATTGAAATGGCACGGGAATTAAACGTACATGGAGTAGTGGTAGGGTGCCTGACTAAAGAGGGGGATGTTGATGTACCTATGCTTCGCAGACTGGTAAAAGCTGCCGGACCTCTGTCTGTTACCTTCCATCGTGCATTTGATGTATGTCGTGAACCTTTTAAAGCCCTGGAACAGATTATAGAAGCCGGGTGTGACCGTATATTGACTTCCGGACAGCAACCGGATGCAGTGAAAGGGATTCCAATGATTGCAGAGCTGGTTAAACAGGCTGGTGACCGGATCATCATTATGCCGGGTTGTGGTGTACGGGAAAACAATATAGCCCTGATTGAAGAACAGACAGGGGCAAAAGAGTTTCATACATCTGCCCGGTCTATGATAAAGAGTGAAATGATTTATAGAAATGAAAATGTACCCATGGGGAGCAGTGAGGTACTTTCTGAGTTTGAAAGAGTAGAAACAGACCGTCAGAAAGTTGCTGTTTTTGTAAACAGATAGTAGTCAAATTTGACCTGTATTAACTACATTTTGCTTGTATATCAGCTGAAAAATAGCTAAATTTGTTATTATTCATCAACACATTGACAATGGATAAGAGAGCAGTGATGTTTACTTGTCAATTATCCATTGTCAATTGTCATTTGAAAAGTTATGGAAGTGAAAAAAAGATTGTATAGGTCAAGAAAAGATAAATTATTAGGAGGCGTGTGTGCAGGTATCGCTGACTATTTCGGATTAGATCCGACACTGGTAAGACTTGGATATATACTTCTTACTTTTTGTACAGTATTTTCCGGGATTCCAGCCTACCTGGTTATGTGGATTGTTATACCTAAAGAACCGTTTGTTATCGAATGAAATTTGAACTTTCTTCTCCTTTTAAGCCGACCGGTGATCAGCCGGAGGCAATTGCTGCTTTAACCGAAGGAATTAATAGTGGAGTTCCTTACCAGACTTTATTGGGAGTTACCGGTTCCGGTAAGACGTTTACAGTGGCTAATGTGATTCAGAATGTACAGAAACCTACGTTGATTATGAGTCATAATAAAACGTTGGCTGCTCAATTATATAGTGAATTTAAGGCCTTCTTTCCGAATAATGCAGTAGAGTATTTTGTCTCTTATTATGACTATTACCAGCCGGAAGCTTATCTTCCGTCTTCGGATACCTACATAGAAAAAGACCTGCAGATTAATGAGGAAATAGATAAACTTCGTTTGCGGGCAACAGCTTCTTTGCTTTCGGGTAGGAGGGATGTTATTGTTGTTTCTTCCGTATCGTGTTTATATGGTATGGCAGATCCACGGGCTTTTGCGGAAAAGGTGACACATATCCATAGAGGTATGCAGATTGAACGGGATGCTTTGCTTCGTCGTTTTGTTGATGCTCTGTATGTGAATGATAAACTGGAGTTCAGGAGTGGTACATTCCGGGTAAATGGCGATACAGTGGATATTTTTCCGGCGATAGAGACATTTGATGGGGTAGCTTACCGCATAGAGTTCTGGGGAGATGAGATAGAACGTATTATGTCTTTTGAACCGTTATCCGGACGTGAGATTACAGAGATGGACGAATTGAATATTTATCCGACTAATCTGTTTGTGACAACTCAGGAGCGTATTAATAGTGCTATCGGACAAATTGATGTGGATTTAGGTACACAGGTAAACTTCATGAATGAAATAGGAAAACATTATGAAGCGAAACGTTTGTATGAACGTACTGCATTTGACCTGGAAATGATACGGGAACTGGGTCATTGTTCCGGTATAGAGAACTATTCCCGTTATTTTGATGGTCGTTTACCCGGGGAACGCCCTTATTGTTTGCTGGATTATTTTCCGGATGATTTCCTGCTGGTTGTAGATGAAAGCCATGTAACTATACCGCAGGTAAGGGCTATGTATGGGGGAGACCATTCGCGTAAACAGAATCTGGTAGAGTATGGTTTCCGTTTACCGGCAGCTATGGATAACCGGCCTTTGAAATTTGAGGAATTTGAAGCTTTAACTCCGAATGCAATTTATGTGAGTGCTACTCCGGCAGATTATGAATTAATAAAGAGTGAGGGCGTTATTGTAGATCAGGTTATCCGTCCAACCGGATTGTTGGACCCTGTTATTGATGTGCGTCCTACTTTAAACCAGATTGATGATTTGATGGAGGAAATAACACTTCGTACGGCTGCAGATGAACGGGTGTTAGTAACCACTTTAACTAAACGGATGGCAGAGGAATTAACCTCTTATCTGACACGGATGGGCGTACGTTGTAATTATGTACATAGTGATGTGGATACATTGGATCGTATCCGGATTATGGATGATTTGAGGAATGGACTATTCGATGTATTAATTGGGGTTAACCTACTGCGAGAAGGACTGGATTTACCGGAAGTTTCTCTGGTAGCTGTTCTGGATGCAGATAAGGAAGGTTTCCTGCGTTCTCATCGTTCATTGACTCAGACTGCCGGACGTGCAGCCCGTAATGTAAATGGAAAAGTAATATTCTATGCGGATAAGATTACGGAAAGTATGCGTCTGACTATGGAGGAGACTACCCGCCGTCGTGAAAAACAGTTGGCTTATAATGAAAAGCATGGCATTACTCCCCGTCAGGTTGTTAAAACAAGTAAGTCTTTAGTAGCCGAGAAGCAGCAAATAGAAGAATATGCATATGTTGAGCCGGAAGTCTCTATGGTTGTTGATCCCGTTGTTCAGTATATGACGCGTCCGCAACTGGAAAAAGCGATTGAGAAGACCAGGAAACAAATGGCTGAAGCTGCACGTAAACTTGATTTTATGGAAGCTGCTCAATACCGGGATGAACTAATAAAACTGCAGGATTTGTTAAGTACAAAATTTTCAACTGCATAAAATAAAAAAACTATGAATAGAGTAAAATACGTTTTTCTGTGTATCTGTCTCTTTATTGTTACAGGTGTATATAGCCAGCCTTTAAAAGCTGTTTATACACCTGCAGATAAAGATATATTTGACTGTTATATTGAATATATACAGCCTTCAGTTGATTTACCTCTGAATGAGATTATTATAAAAACTGCACAATTTTTTCTCGAAGTTCCTTATGTAGCTCATACTCTTGAAACTGAGCCGGAGCAGCTGGTCATTAACTTGCGTGAAATGGATTGTACTACATTTATAGAAAATGTATTGGCTTTAGCCAGAACAGTAAAGGGTAAGGACCCTACATTCGATTCTTTTTTTTGTAATCTGCAGGTTATCCGTTATCGGAATGGTGAGATTGAGGATTATACCAGCCGTTTGCATTATATGACTGAATGGATAGTTGATAATGAAGCCCGGGGGATAATAAAAGATATAACCAAAGAGATAGGTGGTGTACCTTTACCTGTTAATTTATTTTTTATGTCAACTCATCCGGATAGCTATAAACAATTAGCAAATCCGGATTTGTTACAAAAAATAAAAGAAGCTGAAGAACAGGTGAATAGTCAAAAGGAACGCTATTATTATGTACCGAAGCAGCATGCTACTCAGGTGCTGGATAAATTGAAGAATGGAGATATTGTATTATTTACCACTCGTATAGAAGGGTTAGATGTTACCCATGTAGGTTTTATTTATAAAGAAATAAATAAAACAACTTTTATTCATGCTTCAACCGGAGCTAAGAAAGTAATTATAAATCAGGACCCTTTAGTCCGCTATATGGAAAATGTAAAAAATAATACAG
>JAJBTP010000525.1:5559-6409 GCA_020860805.1 Tannerellaceae bacterium
TATGAAGAGCTAATGAATACGCTATTTACTGGAATAATTCGAAGGCAAATTTCAATCCGATTCCCTGATATTCAGCTTTTTGAAATCCGGCAAAAACGGCTACATTGAAGATATGGTTCCCAATACCATATCCTATTTCACTGTACTGAGGTAAAACCGGTGTGGTAACCGTACTGAAATAGAGCCGTTCGGATATAACATACCGGGCGGCAGCTTTGACATTAAACAACTGGAAAAGTATAAATGGACTTTGATACATAAAATGAGCCTGTAAGTAACGGTCAGAAGCGTTGTACCATTCTCCGGCTAATAAATTGAAGGCTCCTCCTATCTGATCACCCCAACTATCGGGGAAGTGACGTCTACGGAAGAATTCAAAGTCGGCAAAATAGGCGGATTTTTTTAATGTAAACATACCAGCTCCCAAATAGTAATTGAAACGTCTTAATAAACCTATACGGATACTCTGATTAATATGTCCTTCCAGCCGGGTATAGTTACCGGTGCTACCTAATACGTTGGGAATACCACGTGCGATTTCAATAGTCGTAGTCGGAAAATAAGAATATACATAATCTTTCCGTTTTCCGTCCATCCGGTAGTATTGGCGAGGTGTATAAGTTAATCTTACAAGTGGAGTAAAATCATTGTATTTATTATTCATCAGGTCTTTGATATCTTCTTCTATGTTGCCATCTACGGCACTTCCTTTTTTTACAGCTAATCTTTTATGGTAGGAAGCACCTGCAACAACCTGAAATCCATGAAACAATTCTATATTATGCCGTAAATCTACGTAATAATGCCGGAAATATTGAAGGTTTAAATCTTCAAAAGTAAAAGTTGAATC
>JAJBTP010000139.1 GCA_020860805.1 Tannerellaceae bacterium
CTATTTTTACTATTTAATTGCGTTTGGGGGATGGCTCAGGAAGTTGCTAAACCCAGGCAGGGAGAAGGAATACACGCATTCCTGATTAGAAATAATCGTCCTCCGAAGTTGTATCAAAAAGAATTTATCGAACTGAATAAGAAGAAACTGGGAAAAAATAACAGCCTGGTATTAGGCGTCAACTATACACTGCCCCCCTTAAAAAAGAGTAATAAACCGACTGCTTCTAATCAAAACACTTCCCTACCAAAAACTATCAACGAACCCCTCTTTGGAAAAAAGTATTCGAAAGTAGAGGTTACATCCAATGCGTTAAAAGATGCTTGTTTTTATGTGGTTTGCGGACACGGTGGGCCCGACCCCGGAGCTATTGGAAAAATAGGAAAACATGAATTGCATGAAGATGAATATGCCTACGATATAGCCTTACGGCTGGCCCGTAACCTGATGGCAGAAGGAGCTAAAGTACACATCATTATTCAGGACGAAAAAGATGGTATCCGGGACGACCGCTACCTGGCAAATAGCAAACGGGAAACCTGCATGGGAGACGCTATTCCTTTAAACCAGACCGAACGGCTGAAACAGCGAAGCGACAAAATTAATGCACTGTATAAAAAAGACAAAAACAACTATACATATTGCAGAACCATATTTATCCACATCGACAGCAGAAGTAAAAGGCAACAAACCGACGTCTTTTTCTACCACTGCAATAAAAAGGCAGCGAGCAAAAATCTGGCTACCACGATGAAAAATACGTTCGAGAAAAAATACAAACAGCACCAACCCAACCGGGGATTCAGCGGAACAGTAAGCGGACGCAATTTATATGTACTCAACAGCTCCAACCCTGCTTCGGTCTATGTTGAATTAGGAAATATCCAGAACAGTTTCGACCAGCAAAGAATCATCCTGAGTTCAAACCGCCAGGCACTCGCCAACTGGCTGGCCGAAGGCTTCAAAGAAGATTACAAAAGATGAATTCTGCGTGCCTGTTATTTTGTATTCTTTATCACCCGATATATAGGTAATTCGTGGTTTGGTTTTGCTTCAATTACATTGAAATGTATAAAGCCGTTTTCGGATTCGGGTTCTAAAAAGGTTACGGCATAGTTTGCATTCTTTTGATTCAGATACACCACATACGTACCTGCCGGAAAAAGTTGCTCCGTTGCAGTGGTCTGTGTTTCAACTTTTACAGGGTAGATACCTTCCCATAATACCGTACTTTTTTATATCCGGTTACTTCGTACCGTTCTACCTGTAGAGTAAGCGGACGGTCTGTTTTTTCTACTTTCAGTCCTACTGTTTCGAGTATTTCGATGGCTCTCCGGCAGGTATCTGTAAGCAGGTAAGCAACCGGGCGCTCCCGGGTAAGGATAGGTTGGGTTATCAGGTTATCTACTGTAGTTAAATCCACAGAGAATATATCCATCTGAAAGAAATCAACAAACCGGACAGGATAATTACTTACCGGAGAGGTAGAAGTTACCTGTATATCCTTTATACGGTTAACAGTTTCTTTATTGGCTTTACGGATTATCTGTTGAATCTCTTTCTGATAGCCTGCACAGGTGTGCAGCATACTTTTGGCAACCGTAAAACCCGAACCGGCTCTTCTGGCAAAAGACTCCCTGCCTAACCCTATGCCCCGGATTTCTATAAACATGGACATCGCATTGGACAGGCCAAAAGAGGTAGAACTGGACTGAGGATTTTTCGCCCCTTTTATCAATCACATCTCTCCGTTTTCTATTTTAGGAGTAAAATAAAAATGGTGTGTATAGCCGTTATCAATCAATGCCTGCTCTGCCTGTTTTTGAAGAACATGGACTGAGAAATGCCGGATAGTCTCCGGTATATTGGGATGTCCGGTAGGTAAAAATAAGACATCATCCGAAATAGCTACCCTGGAATTAAAATAAGTATCATACTCTTTTCGCCAGGGTGTATACTCATGGATATCCAAAGCGACCTCCGGGTTCCACGCTATAAATGCCTTTTTTAATAAACGGCTGACAGGGTCTGCATATTTACTCTGGTCCCGGTTTAAATCCATACCCTTTCCCGAACGCCTGTTTTGCAACGCATACCCATCCGGATTAGCAACCGGAAGCAGAGCAATATCCAGAGAAGATAACAACTGACGACCTTCCTTATCTTTCAGCAAATAATCGGCTACCATACAAATAGCCTCAGGTCCGGCTGGTTCATTGCCATGCAGGGCCGCTTGTATCCAGACTTTTACTTTCCTGTTTTTGCCATGTTCCCTGAGATGAAGAATAGGTATATCCCTCCCTTCAGTTGTCATACCGATGGAACTGAGTGTGGCTTTATCCGGATACTTTTCGACAAGAGTTTGCAGATACCTGTTTATCTCTTCTAAAGAAGCCAATCCCTCCTCCAAAGGTTTGGATAAGGTTGGAGTTGTACAGGGCTCGTCCGGGTCTGTATAAAAAGAATTTTTTATTTCTTCCGGCTGAGGTACCTTCCTGACATTCCATAGGGTAGGATTACTAAAGACGACTTCCTGTGCTATCCGTTGTAAATAAACAGCTTCCTGCTCCGGTAAACCGGCATAATAATCCGACCGATAGGGTTTCTGATAAAAAAGGGAATAAAAAACATTGGCTGCCAGATAGGAACCCGGCAAGGCGGGATGACTTTTATCAGGGTCATACAATTGTATGCCGGGATTTTCCTCTCTCACTCTTTTAAAAGCTATTCCTACAGGCGCACACCAGGCATCCTGCTGGTTGGTTATATCTACGTAACTCTCTGCAATGCGCTGCTGCATTTCATTATACGTTTCGATGTTATGCCCCCAGGTCATATAAAAGACTGTTTTACCAGACGGATTAAACATTTTCCGGAGGTTATCCAGTTCTTTTGCAGGAGGATACATATGCATGGCTACCCACTCTCTTTCTTTAGCTGGTGCCTGGCTCTGTTCCTGTAGCACTACAAAATCCCATCCACCGTCTTTAATCGCATCGGTTGTCTCTTTATTTTCAGCATGTTTTTGAAGGGTCCATCCGCCGTGTTCTATCATCCGGACAGATAACTTATCACCACTGGAAGCTGCTAAAGCTTTCACCATTTCCGGCAATTGGTTGTAATAGGTATAACTATTTCCTATGAAAAGAGCCCGCAGGGAATCCTGAAACAGGATTGGAAGTGCTTTTCCAGCCATACGCACGGAATGATGGCCTACCCCTTCCACTTCTTCTTTTTGCCAGTTGAAAGACCAGTCATTGTCCGCTGCCAGTTGGGTGATATACTTATAGAAATACCGTCCTCTTTCCAACCGGTTCTGTCCCTGTGCTTCTGCTTCGGGAGTTTTACGCAGATAAGACTCCCGTATGGTATCAGCTTTACCAAGTTGCAGGATAATATTTTTGGATAAATAGTTTTGTATGATCTCTTTACTTATATAAGAGATATCTCCGGTACCGTAAGGAAATAACTGTCCGGTATCCGGCAGGGTATACCATCCCGGACTGGCTATGATTGCTTTGTCTACATACGGACTGTCATAGAAGAGCATAAAACGCTGTACAAATTGTCCACCCGCAGAGTGTCCGTATATATGATACTTTTTAGCTTTCGTTTCTGTCTTTTGTTGAAAGAACTGAAAGATTTCGTCTATAAGGGCAGACGTTTGAAGAGCAGGTTCTCTTACCCCTTTTCTATCACTTGTCAGAACGCCCGTCTCCTGATAATCGCTTAGCGGATATAAAGCCTGGTCAAAATGCGGAAGTAGAAAAATAAACTTCCGTTCCTCTGCTGCCTGTTTCCAGAAATCAACCAGATAGGAAACACCTCTGTCAGCTCCCTGCATAACAAAGACAACAGGCATCGTTGCCCTATCTCCGGTAGGCGGAATATAATAATAGACATCTACAGGCCTGTCTGCAAAAGGAGCATATCCGGTAAAAGTAAACATCCCTTCTCCTTTGGAGAGTGTCCCGGCATATACAGGGACTATCGCAGACAGGAGCAGGCAAAGATTAAAGAGAAGATATCTTTTCATTATTCGTATCTCCCTTTCTTTATAATTTGTCCTTTCTTCATCATACATTCTCCTTTGGCAAAAACATCTGTCAGGTTCAGGGTATCATCCAGCATGCAAATATCCGCATCATAGCCAACGGCTATTTGTCCTTTGCCTTTCAGTTTCATACCATTGGCCGGATTGGTAGTGATTAACTGTAAAGCCTGTTCCAGGGGTAAACCTCCGTTTTTAACCAGCAATACCATTTCTTTCAGGTTGAGGGTAAGAGGTGCCGGCCGGTAAGTATCTTCACCTGTTAACGGGTTGATTTTACGTACCCCTCCACGCCCGTCACTGGAGAAAGTGATACGGTCCAGAGATACCTCTCTTTCCAACGCTTTGAGTACACAGACATGTGGTTCGTCAAATTTAGTTCCTCCTGTAGAAAAGTCAACCATCCCTCCCATTTTACCGAATTCGATAGCCTGGTTAAACAGGTTTTCAGTCCGGATCAGATGCGTAGGGGATAGATAAGAAATCAGCGAGGGATATTTGCGGGTGATGTCCAACAATACAGAAATACCATCCGGCAAAGCCCCTATATGAATGTGCAGCACCCCGCCTTTACCGGAAGTGAACCCCCCAGACGCACCTGGTTGATAAGCCGCAGGATATCCAATTCAGACGGAAATGAACTACGGTCATCACTCAGTGCCAGTTTGCAACCAATTACTTTCTCTATAAAAATCAAATCTTTGGCCACTGAATTCAGAAATGTCTTTTCCGGCAATCCATAGTAACTGGTCAGTATATAAGAAGAAATTCCTTCCATATCCAGTGCTTTGGCTTTGGCATAGAGTTGAGTCAGTTCCTTTACAAAACCATCGGTACCCAGCAGTCCTACAACAGTTGTAGTTCCGCAGGCTATCAGTTCGGTCAAAGGAACTTCCGGAACCAGAGAGGCATATCCGGTCTGGCCGCCCCCCCGCCAGTAATATGCACATGCTGGTCGATAAATCCGGGCGTAACAATTTTGCCTGCGGCATCATATACCTCAACCGGTACGCCAGTCAGTGATATATTCTTATCTATACAGGCGATTTTATTATCAGCAATAAGGATATCATTCATTCCTTTGCTTTTTGGTGCAAACAGATTTGCATTTTTTATTAGTTTGAGCATATGCTATTTTTTTTATAAAGTGATAAAATGATAAGCCATCATAAAAAGAAGAATTCCTGTTAAAGGGATGGCATTACGCTTAGCCAACTCCATAGGCGAAACCCCTGCGACACCTGCTATTGCTACAATCACACCGGCAATGGGTGATATTGCACGCCCCATACTGGCAGAGAGTTGCATCGGTAGCACCATTGCATAGGCCGGTAACCCCAGTTTTTGAGCAATATCCGGAAGTAAAGGTCCAAAGGAGAAAAAGGCTGCATTTCCACTACCCATCAAAACAGCCGCACTAAATATGATAAAGGTGATAAGGATAGAGATTGAGATACCGGATAACCCCATGTGTAACGAGCCGGAAACCAGCGAATCAATAAAGCCTAAACTAATCAATCCTTTGGAAAAAATCTCTGCCGTAACTATCAGGGTCACGACACTGGCAAAGACATTCCCCATTCCTTTCCAGAAACTACCGAATGCTTCCATAGTCTGGGTAAAACTACGGGTACGGGCGAATAGAAATAACAGGGAAAAAAGAAGGGAAAATAGCATCGCCGTTGTCGTATTCAGGATAATCGGTGGATCAAATAACCCTACATAAGGTGAAAAGACAATCAGAAGTACCAGGGGCAACACCAGTAAAATAGCGAAAATTAAAGGTACGGTTACCTTAAATCCGGTTGCCGCTCCGGTAGCTTCCTGTTCTATATTCTCTTCCTTTTATTGATTCTTTTTATCAAAATAGCGGTTATTGAAATAATAAAGGAGTATGACTACTACTGTGGTAGGTAAAACCAGGGGTAGCTGATGTTTGATAAAATAGAATACATTGGTTTCGCCTATCAGGTCGGCCGCCAGTGCCGTGTTAGCTGAGCCGGGGCCCTGGTCAAAGATTGTGGCTGCCGAAATAACTGACAAAGCTGTCAGCCTGCTTACTCCCAGATGGGTCAGTACCGGATAAATAGAAGCCACCAATAATAAACCCAGACCTGCTGCGGACGGGGTAGTAATAAAAAGAAGTTGCCCGATAGGAATCGTAATGGTGGCTGCCAGGTAAGGATGCTTTTTAAAGAAAGAAAGGGGTTTCATTGAGACATATACCAGTGCATTGGTAGCCTCTATTTTATTCATAAAGGCCACATACCCGCCTATCGTCATAATCATCAATCCGGCACGGGCA
>JAJBTP010000371.1 GCA_020860805.1 Tannerellaceae bacterium
TTTAACCTTCCTGTAATGCTCTGATACTAATAAAATATTTTCTACCTTTGCGGTCGTTGAAAAAACAGATTAAAAAATGGAAATAGTAGTAAGTGGTATCCGGCCTACCGGAAATCTGCACCTCGGTAATTATTTCGGGGCGGTCAAGAGTTTTGTGGAGTTACAGAAAGAGTATAATTGTTACTTCTTTATTGCTGACTGGCACTCACTCACCACTCATTTGCAACCGGAAAATATTCGCAGAAGTGCAAAAACGATTCTGGCCGAATACCTGGCTTGTGGAATTGACCCGGAAAAGTCTACCATATATATACAAAGTGACGTTCGCGAAGTAGCGGAACTTTATCTTTACCTGAATATGAATGCCGGTATCGGAGAGTTAATGCGTACGACTTCTTTTAAAGAAAAAGCACGTCAGCAGTTACGTATCAGTAATACAGATGCAAATATTGAGAAGGAGATTTTTAATGAAAATAATAAGCATAGTGTAAATGCCGGATTATTGACATATCCGACGTTGATGTGTGCGGATATCATTATTCATAAGGCTGTTAAAGTGCCGGTAGGAAAGGACCAGGAACAAAATATGGAAATGGCCCGCCGTTTTGCCCGCCGTTTCAATGCGACTTATGGTATTGAGTTTTTCCCTGAACCGGCGTCTTTCCATATGGCAGAAAAAGCACTTAAAGTACCGGGACTGGATGGTTCCGGTAAAATGGGAAAAAGTGAAGGTAATGCTATCTACCTGGTTGATGATGAAAAAACGATTAAAAAGAAGGTCATGCGTGCGGTTACTGATTCGGGTCCAACCGAACCAAACAGTGAAAAGCCGGAAGCTATCCAGAATTTATTTAAACTGATGGAGATTGTTTCTTCACAGGATACATATGATTTCTTTAATGATAAGTATAATAGTTGTGAGATTCGTTATGGTGATATGAAGAAACAACTGGCTGAAGATATTAATATTTTTTGTGCGCCTATCCGTGAAAAGATACTGGATATTGCAGCAGATGAAGAATATCTGGATAAGGTAGCCCGTTTAGGTGCGGAAAAGGCAAGCGAAAGTGCTGCTAAAACACTGAGTGAGGTTCGCCGGATTATTGGGTTCCGTCCCTGAATCAACCGGAATAGAATATAAAGAGGAGCTATACAGTGGGTAAAAAAACTGTATAGCTCTTTTTGTATGTAGATAATCTATATATTTAGCTTCAGATTTTAAACAAAGCAATAGAATGAAAGAAGACTTTAAAGGGTACAGAGTATTTGTCACAGGAGGGAGTAATGGGATTGGCAGAAGTATTGTAACGGCTTTTCACCGGGCAGGTGCTACGGTTGCTTTTTGTGATATGGATGCAGAGAAGGGGATATTGTTACAAAAGGAGTTGGGAGAAAATGTATCTTTTTATCCTGTGGATGTTACCGAAAAAGAACAACTATCAGCTTTATTGGATACCCTTTTTGTTCAATGGGGGGATATTGATATATTTATCAATAATGTAGGAATTGGTGGTTTTTCTCCTTTGACGGAAACAAGTATTGAGCAGTTTGATCGTATTCTTGCTACTAATCTGCGTTCTGTTTTTATAACTTCCCGTGCTTTAGCTATCCATCGCAATCATTTGGAAGGTAAGAAGAAATATGGCCGGATTATTAATATCGCTTCTACCCGTTATCTGCAAAGTGAACCTGATTCAGAAGGCTACGCAGCATCAAAAGGAGGAATTGTTTCTTTAACCCATGCATTGGCTTTATCACTTTCCGGTTGGAATATTACTGTTAACTGTATTAGTCCGGGATGGATACAGAATACAGCTTATGACCAATTAACTCTGCACGACCACAGGCAACATCCTTCCGGCCGGGTAGGCAAACCGGAGGATATTGCCAACATTTGTTTATTTCTGTGTAGACCTGAAAATGACTTTATTAATGCCCAGAATATTATCGTAGACGGTGGAATGACCAAAAAAATGATATACGAAGATTGATTCACATGCAACTTTTATGTTACCCTTAATCATCTTATAAGCAGAGTTAACTAATCTATGGATGAACAGCTGTTGGTAGAAGGATGTAAACGGGCAGAGTCGTGGGCTTATAAACAAATATATGAGCAATACGCCCCTGTAATGCTTTCTATCTGTATGCGTTATGTAAATGATCGCAGTACAGCTAAAGATATAATGCATGATGGTTTTATTAAGGTATTTTTCAAAATAGGCCAGTATGCAGGAAAAGGTTCTTTTGAAGGATGGTTGAAACGGGTATTTATTACCACTGCATTGGAATACCTCCGGACGAAAGAAAATGGAAAAGTGTTGTTTGGTAAAGAGTATGAGGATGTACCTCAGGAATTTGATGCCGGGATAGTGGAGAAATTATCGGCTGATGAATTACTGGCATGCATCGGACAACTCCCTAAAGGCTACCGGACTGTATTTAACCTGTTTGCAATAGAAGGCTACTCTCATAAAGAGATTGCCGGCATGTTGGATATTCAGGAAAGTACTTCCAAAACTCAATTTATACGGGCAAAAGCTCAGCTGCAAAAAATAATAACCCAATTAACGGCAAATGATGATAGAGGAAGATAAAAAAGATGTGTCTTTTGAGGACGATTTTTGTCACTCTGTGAGACAGAAGCTGGATGGTCACCGTCTTCCTGTGGAAGATTCCGATTGGGAAGATATGCAGTCTCTTTTGCTCCTATCAAAAGCAAAGAATCGTAAACGGCATATAAGTTGGATACTTGGAGTCGCTGCTGCGATTGTACTTTTGTTAATTTGTCTGGCACCTTTTAATCAGAAAGAGATAGAAGATGTATGGATTGAATTATCCGAAAATGAATCTATCTGTCCGGAAATACTTCCGGAAGAAATACATAAAGAAGTAATAGCAGAAAATAGTATAGGGAAAAAAGAAAATACAGGAGAGGAAGAAAAGTTGCCTAAAATCGTTCAAACTGATAGTGGGAAAACAAAATCTAAAGAGGAAGTGAATCAGGGTTTACCAGAGGTAGAAAAGAATACAGCTCCCAAAGAAAGTAGCAAAAAGGAGTCTGTACCTGCTGTAAAAGAAAAGAAGAGTACATCTTTTTATCCGGAATATTATGATATGCCTTTACCGGGTAGAAAGAAAAATAAATGGCAATTAGCTGCCGGAGTATTTACCGGAGGGAGAGGAGGAATCAAAGGTATGACTGATGATGATTATTATATGGATCTGGGACCTGGAGTAACCAATCCGGGAGAAGACAACGAAAAGCCTGAAGAAGAAGCTATCCTTGCCAGAGGTAATCATAAACACATTCAGGAGATGATAGACCAGGAAGAGTATACAAATATAAGCCATTCACTTCCTTTTTCGGTAGGGTTTACTGCCAGAAAACAAGTGGCTAACCGGTTATCAGTGGAGACGGGATTAATTTATACTTACTTATCTTCTGAATTTGCCAGAAGCTCCGGAAGTAAAGCTTCTTATGCCCGGACCAGACAGCATTATTTGGGTATTCCGTTTAATCTGGTCTGGGATTTGGTTGCAGAGAATAACTGGAATCTTTACCTATCGGCAGGTGGAATGATTGAAAAAGGGATTCATCTGGATTTGGTAAAGAAAGTCTGGGAAAAAGAGAATTATCTGGAACAGCATACTTCTTCCGGTATAAGTGGTGTGCAACTCTCTCTACAATTTACTCCGGGAATAGCTTATTCATTGAGTAAAGACTGGAGTTTATACGTGGAACCTCGTTTATCTTATTATTTTGCTAATGGACAACCAACCAGCATTCGTACTGAAAAGTCCTGGGTAATCGGTATTGGTGGTGGTTTGCGTTATACATTCTGAAAATAGAGAATAAATAAAATATTGAATTTTAAATAATTAGCGTATGAAGAAGCTTGTATGTATAGTTTCTGCACTGATAATTCTATGTGCAGGATGTAGCAATGATAATGTCATTAAACAAACGTATCGTTATCAGATAAATGAACCTGTGTTTATGGATGTGAATGAATTCCGGGAGTTACTCTCTTTTACGGAAGTACCCCAGTCTATTGAACAACAGGGAAAAATCTGTTTTTATAAGGGGTATCTGTATATTTCGGAACCGGATAAGGGTATCCATATTATCGACAACCAGGATCCCTCTAATCCCTTGCGTAAAGGATTTGTTGAATTAGCCGGTAATCACGACATAGCAGTAAAAGATAATTTATTATATGCAGATGCGTTGATTGATTTAGTTTGGTTTGATTTGACAGATCCGTCAAAGCCTGAATATAAGGGACGGCTGGAGAATATCTTTGTTACGGCTTTGCCTCCGTGTGAAAATGGATTTGGATACGACTATAAAGCTGTGTACGAAGGGCAGAGTAAAAATCAAATAGTGGTTGGGTGGACAGTTTCGGAAAGGGAAGAGGTATATGAAGTCTCTAAAGATGACTTCCTAAATGAAAGTGTAGCTTCTCCCGGAGGTGGGGGAACTGGTGTAAATGGTTCATTTTCTTTATTTAGTCTTTATCAAAAGTATTTGTATACAGTTATAAACAGTGAATTGACAATCTTTGAAGTTTCATCCGGTATTCCTGTGAAGGTGGGTTAGGTACCCTTTATCGGGGGAGGATGGGAAATTGAAACAATCTTTAATTATGGGGATAATCTCTTTATGGGTACTCCTCAGGGTATGCTGATTTATTCATTACAGAATCCGTTAGAACCTGAATATCATTCGGAATTCAGACATATTTATGGTTGTGACCCGGTTGTAGTAGAAGATGATATTGCCTATGTAACTGTTCGCTCGGGAAATACCTGTGGCCAGAATCAGAATGTACTATATGTAATAGATGCAAAAGATACCCGTGACCCGAGACTGTTATATTCCTATGATATGGTTAATCCAAAAGGAGTAGGTATTGATAATAAGACACTTTTTATATGTGATGACGGTCTGAAAATCTATAATGCCGAAGACCCTTTACGGATTGATAAAAATATGTTAGTGCATAAAGAAGGAATGAATGGATTCGACGTGATACCTTATAAGGATGTGCTGATGATGATTGCAGAGGATGCTATTTATCAATATGATTATTCTGATACGGAAAACATAAAGGAATTAAGTAAATTAACGTTTAAATAGTCTGTTTTTTCTCTGGTTGCTCTGTTGAACAGAAGCTGTTAAGTTTGTCTTTTTGTAAAGTGTAATCTTTGTTTTGAAAACAGTTAAAAAAAGAGTTCGTTACAACTTCATTTGCAGGGTATCTAATTGCCGCATATTTCAAAGAGTTGATTACTATTTGCAAAAGCTTAACTGCCTGAGAGTAGCGTATTTGTTTCCGGCCTGGCCCCATGGCCGGGAATAAATGCTTCTCAGCCCGATAAAGAGATTGTTAGTGGCCTGCGCCAACGGATATACCGATCCTGTTACTGCCACGAAAGGTAGGATAAATAAATTTATCCTGGTTCCACCGGTTTCGCATGGGGTTAAAGTTATGTTGGATACCTATTCCAAACCCAAAATTTTCATTTACTTTAAATTCCATTGCTCCTCCGATAGCTGTTTGTCTGTGGTGGTCATCCAGGAATAGAAACATGTTATTTCTTCCTTTTTCATCATAGAAAGTATATTGTCCCCATGTTTTTAGTTTCAACCATTCAGTAGCCTGGAAATTAACGCCTCCGGTTACTCCGGCCATCCAATCCGGTGTTATCTGATAGGGGGTATAATATGTTCCGGCAAAACCTCCACCCCAGAGTTCCCAGTTATCCTGACTCCAGACAGTAGAGGCTGTAACCGTTTGGATTCCTCCTGAACCCGGAAATGTATGTTTGCTACCTGCCACTATGAATGAGAAATTATCATTTAGGTTATAACCTGCAGCTTCGTAAAAATCAAAAGCGGTTGGATAAATTCTCCTGTAAAGTGGTGCATATACGTTAAAGAAAGGTTCATAGGCATCTGATAAAGTCTGCATATTCATCGGTCTTTCGGCTTTTTGGAAAGAAATTTCCGGATCATAGTCCGGAAGTTGCATATCCAGTTTTATAGTTGAAGCCGGTGTATAGGAATCTTTAAAAGAGAGTTCCGGCATTTCAAAAGCGAGCCGGTTATAACGGGGAAAAATATATAACTTCCCTTCTTCATTTAATATCATTTTAAACCATGACTGTGCAAATAAACAGGGTAGGTAGAATGTACATAATAGGGTAGTAATTATCTTTTTCATATATCCTTCTTTTCCTGTTGCAAGATACGGAATTTTTCTATTCTGTGGTGTAGTTGTTAATATCTTAACTTGTGTTTATTTTACCTATCTGTTAGTCTGCTTATTGGATTGTTAATAAA
>JAJBTP010000068.1 GCA_020860805.1 Tannerellaceae bacterium
TTTTGAATATTTGCAAGAGACTTAGAATTCACCCCCGGTCCCTCTCGAGAGGGGAGATGAATACCGTATTTAATGGTTGAATGGGATTGAATGGTTAAAGAGGAGTGAATGGGATTGAATGGTTGAATGGGATTTGCAATCCCCGCTTACGAATCCTTATATTCATTTTAGTTCGGATTACAATTGAAAATCGGCCATAAGCCAAATCCTCACGACCAACAAATTGAAAAGTATGGATTTTCCCCTCTTGAGAGGGGCCAGGGGTGTGTAATAACTAAAAAAAGTTAATATTATAACTACCTTAATTATAAAACTATTCATCTGCCAATAGACTATTTGCGGATTTATAGCGGATAGTTCCGGTTATCACACACCCCGGCCCCTCTCAAGAGGGGAGATGATAAATGATTAAACGATAAAATGAAATGAAACGTTACACTCCTCTTTGGGTCTTTGTGTTGACTCTGCAGCTATCTTTTTCGTGTATGCGGCAGGATCTGTCGGCCTGTCTGGATGGGAACCTGATGCTCTCTTTTTCCTGTGAAGAAGGAGGGCAGGAGGTTTTCAGCGAGGTAGTCTCTTCGGTAGATATCCTGCTTTTTGATACGCTGTATCAGCTGGCTTATTATGAGCGGATAGAAGACCCCGGAGTGTTGGCGGAAAAGTGCGTCACTCTGGAAATCGCAGCGGGCGGGTATTACCTGGTGGCCTGGGCCAACCGGGGAGAAAACACTACGTATGGAGTCCTCAGGGAAGCCCATCTTTTTAGCGATTGTCTATTGACACTTACCGGAAACGGTGTAGGCGACCCACTCTATTACGGCCCCAAAGAACGGGCCGGTGGAACCATCCCTTTGCATGTAGAGGTCCGGGAAGGAGAGGACCGGGAGGAAACCATCCGGTTTACCCGTGCCCACCGCACGTTTCGTTTTTATGTGGAAGGAGTAAAAGATGAATATAACGGGGAACAGCTTCCCCCGCTTATTGATATCCGGTATGTACCGGAAGGCTATGATTTTCTGATGAACCTCCGGGAAAGCCGGGAGGTGGAGTTTACAACCCGCACCGATCTGGTGACCGTCGGAAGTAAACGAATGGCCTGCCGGGAGATGTATCTCCCTCTCTATCCCCTTACCCGTGATATAGAGGTGGAAATTATTAAAAACTCTGATAACAGCAGCCTTACGGTTTTTAATCTGGCTGCATACCTCAGCGAAAATCCTCCGCAGGATGAATACGAAATAGATATCCATATCGGCTTTTTCAGCGGTGGGATAGAAATCAGTGTACCCGGATGGAATTCATCCGAAGAGGTCACACCGGGGTGGTAAGTACCCCCCCTCCGCACCCAAAAGGGGAAACTTAAGACAGTGGGATTATAAAGAAAAGGGGAAAAATAGAGATGAAAGATAAACAACATAGGATGAAAAAAGGGAGCGGATGGGTTCTGTTTCTTTGCTTTTTGCTTTTTGTTTGTCTGTTTCCGGGCTGCATGGATGACATTACCCGGGATACGGACGGAAGAGGCAATGGCGAGGAAGAAATAACTTTTTCGCTACGGGTTCCGGCCGGCACACAGACCCGTGCCCTTACAGGGGAGGATGAAATGCACCTGAACGATATCTTTGTGTTGGTTTTTGAACCTGTTACGAATACGTTTCTGTGCCTGGCCTCCGGTACCGTCCGGACAGGAAACGGCACAAACCGCTCCTTTAGCGTAACCCTTCGTGCGGGCACGTTTGATTTGGTGGTACTGGCCAATGCCGGCAGATGGATAGCCGGAAGCTATCCGGGGGGGGGTATTCCCCGTGGTGAACTACGGGAAGAGGTGGAAAAAACATACTGGCTTCACTTACTGCAGGTAATAAGTGGAATACGGCAGGCGGTAGTTTTACTCCGCTTCCTTTTTGGGGAGAGATAACAGGGGCAGTGATAAGCGAAACAAGCGATTTTACCTCTACCCCTCTTTCCATGACCCGTAGCGTAGCCTCCATTGACATACAAGTGGGATCCGGTGCGCAGAGTGATTTCACGCTGGAAAGTATCTATCTTTATAATAGCCGGAATAAAGGACGGCTGATGCCCGATAAAACCCTTTACAGCGCAGAAAAACCATCGGTAGCAGGTACCGCTGTAAGTACGCCACTCCTCTATGACGGGGCGGATATAACCACACCGGGAAAAGCATCGGCAGGAGCCATTTATACCTTTGAAGCTGCGGCAGGCACCACGCAGGACTTCCGGGAAAATACCTGCCTGGTTATCGGGGGAAGGTATAAAAATGAAACTACTTCCTATTACCGGGTAGACTTCCGGGAGAAACAGCCGGATGGAACCCTGAAATACCTGCCCTTACTGGGAAATTATAAATATACCATCACTATCAACAGCGTAGCCTATAGCGGGTGGGATACCCCGCAGGAAGCCTTTAATGCCCTTCCGATGAACCTGGAAGCTGAAATTGTTAAGTGGGAGTTAGGCTATGACGAAGAGATAGACATCGGTCAGGAAAGTTTTACCCTTAGTGAGAGCCGGTTGGTATATCTGGGTTTAAATGACGGCGAAGGCACCCCTTTTACCGGATTTATTGAAATTAAATCCAGTAAACCCTGGACATATGAATTGAGTGAATCTGCCGTCGGTATTACAGAGGAACCCATTCCGTGGATAAAGGCAACCCGTAGAAGTAATACCCATGAAGATATTATAGACCTGGTCATAGAAGAAAATTTAGCCAGTAAACGGGTTGTTTATATCCACTTTAAGACAGAAAACTTAACCCATCTTTCTACTGTTGTACAGCGGAAACAGAATGATCCTAACTGTTATATTGTGCCTCCGGGAGGACAGGTAGAATTTCCGGTTCGTAAAGTCTATATGGTTTGGAATGACGAAGTGATGGGTGATGAAAAAGTAGATGATTTACCAGGTCCTATCACCTGTGGCGTCATCTGGGAAGAGGTAGAAAACCTGGTATCGGTTCGTCTTAATGCAGAGGGGGACAGGGGAAATAGAAGCAAACTCCTTGTTACCGCATCGGGTGATGAAGGAAATGCGATTGTAGGTGTTTATATAAATAATATTCTTCGTTATAGCTGGCATATCTGGGTAACCGGTTATGATCCGGATAATAATCTGAATGGTACAACCTATCCTAATATCACAACACAAGTAGATTATTTATTTATGGACAGGAACCTGGGGGCTACTACCGCAATGCCTGGTGTGGTTACAACAATTGGTCTGTTGTATCAATACGGGCGCAAAGACCCTTTTCCGGGCCCGAATGCCCATCAGGGCACTATTACGCATAAAACAATTTACGGCACTCAGATAGAAAAACTTCAGACACCGGCAACGGAAGCCCGTATAGGAAGTAATAATATGCATTATACCCTGATGTATCCTTTCCGGTACTATCTTGATCACACGGATTGGTATACTACCCAGGGAACAAGTAGTAATTCTATATGCCAGAATAATTATTTGTGGTTAGACGAAGATGGAGACAAGGGCATGTTCGACCCCTGTCCGGAAGGCTGGCGGGTTCCGGACTGGACCCGGAATGCTATTACCGGTGCTCCTGCATTTAATCCCTGGCATGCTTTTAATTGGGGTGCCTGGGATAGAGTAAATTACGGATGGGCTACTCAGGATGGGAGTTTTTATCCGGCGGCCGGTTATATTCATCATACTACAGGAAATCTTACACAGTCCGGATTCTACGGTTGCTATTGGACAGCGACTCCTGTACCCAATCAAAGGGGTGTCTATTACGTGGTTCTTAACTCTGCTCAGGTAAGTCCTACTTTTAATCACTTCCGGTCAGGTTCTGCTCAGGTACGTTGTGTAAAGGATAAATAATGCTATGATAAGAAAAAAGATATATACGTTGGTTTTGAGTATATTGGTTCTTCTTTCAGCCTGTATGGATGAAAGAAACCATTATCTGCCTCAACCGGAGGTAGCTACCCAGGATATTTACCTGCAGATACGGGTGCCCGGCCTGTCGGCACCTGGTACCCGTGCTCTTTCGGCGCTTGATGAAAATTATATCGAAACCCTGGATATTCTGGTTTTTAAAAAAGACCCGGTAAGTAGTGAAGAAACCTATGCCTATCAAACAGTGGCCTATGCTATAGAAGGAAATACCGGAACCTCCACCCTCCGAACCTTTTCTCTCTCCCTGCAGGCCAGTGAAGGAACTGAAGAATACCGGATCGTATTGCTGGCCAACCTCAGGGATGAAATAACCGCCACTACCTTCACCGTAGGAGAGAGTAAAGAAAACACCCTGAAAAAAATAACCTTTGATGCCTCCGACGTATGGGATACCACTACCCCCCCCGCTATCTGCCCATGTGGGGAGAGAGTAAAAACACTCACCCTGTAACCCCTTCCCTGACAGGTACCACTATCGGTACGGTACCTTTACTGCGTTCGGTAGCCAGAATCAATGTAGGGCTTAATATGCCTCCCTCAGAGGATGACCCGCAGGGATTGGGAGAGAACTTTTTAATAGAAGAAATCCAGGTACATAATGTTTCGGGAAATGCATTGGCAGCTCCCTTTGCAGACCATTTTACTTCGGAAAAAGTAACGGCTCCCAGTTTACCGGCTAACCCGGCAACCGGAACGATTACTTATAAACATACAGTAGCCGATAACAAGGGGTTTATTAATGAAATATATATAGGAGAAACATCCAAAACAACAGCTCCCTGTATCCTGATAGGAGCCTACTATACGCCTGCCGGAAGTGCTGTACCCAATACAACAGAGAAAACATGGTATAAACTGGTATTGTATGATTATAGTAAAACCGACCCGTACAGCTCTCCGTTGGACTTCCTCCGGAATCATTATTACCGGGTCAATATTACCGCTATTAATGAAGGAGGATATGCCACAGAAACCGAAGCATTAAATAATCCGGATTCCAGCCTGCAGTTTGACCTACAGGTGTATGATGAAGCCGGGGAGATAAATTATGTGGTTTATAACAATCATTATATGCTGGGTGTAAGTGAATCGCATTTAAAGGTAGAATGGGGTGAACATAAAAATGTGGAATTAAAAGTGCTGACAGACTATACCGGTGGATGGGAACTGGCGGAGATAACTAATTCGCCCGAAGAAGGAGGCGACCCTGTGGATTGGATTACCAACATAAGCCGTACCAACAAGCCTGCCGGTCAGAAAGATATCCTGACTTTTACGATAGAAGAAGGTTGGGGAGTAAAACGTAAAGCTTATCTTCATTTAAAGGCCGGTACCTTAAAACAGGTCGTTACCATTACTCAAAAAGGATTACCGAATGCCTATTTTATGAAACCCGGCGGAGAAATAGAAATACCGGTTAAAAAAGCTTACGGTGTTTGGGCAGATGATGTCATGGCAGATAAAAAAGAACTATTAACCGGAGCCGTTACTTATGAATTAATCTGGCAGGATGCGCAAAATCTGGTGACTATTGATTATGCGCCCGGCAGTAGTTCGCTGACAGCAGAAAAAACCTATTTAAAAATAGCAACCAATGGCTCTATCGCCGGAAATGCATTGGTAGGAGTGAATATCGGAGGGATACGGCGCTATAGCTGGCATATCTGGATAACGGATTATGACCCGGAAACCCAACAGAATGGACTCACTTACACCTATCATAATGGAGTAAGAGAATATACTTTTATGGACCGGAATTTAGGTGCAACCACTGTAACACCTGCGGTTATTACTACCCATGGATTAATGTATCAATGGGGACGGAAGGACCCTATGCCTGGTCCAACAGGTGTGAATATATCAGACATCTCAGCCACCTCTCATAAAAACCTATATCAGATAAATAATGGGTCCAAAAAGATTTCTGTAAAATCTATTCCTACAACAACGGGAAATAATAACAACATTTACCATACTCTTCTTAACCCGGATGTGTTTTATATTACATCTGCTCCACTTTATGATTGGTATACAACAAGTTCAGAGAGAAATTTTCAAAATGATTATTTATGGTCAGATGAGGATGAAGATAAAGGAACTTTTGATCCTTGTCCCAAAGAATGGCGTGTTGGAGCATTCATAAATGAAATTTCACCCTGGGCAGTTAATGTTATAAATCAAACATGGGACCCTTCAGGCGGAAATACATGGCTGTTGGGTTGGAGGTTTGATTCAGGTACATATGGAGGATATTATCCGGCAGTAGGACAAATTGGTTTTAATAACGGATTTTTTCAATTTATTGGTACCACTGGAAGAAGTTGGTTAGGTACTGCTAATCCTCTTACACATCATAGCTATAACCTCGAGTTTACTAACACAAAATTTCAATCAAACAGATATACT
>JAJBTP010000378.1 GCA_020860805.1 Tannerellaceae bacterium
ATATTTCTTCTTTATACCCTTACTACCCTTATCTGCTTCAGAAGAAATAGATAACCTTTTGTCTGAACTGGACCGTACATTACAGTCCAAAGATGTTTATATGCGGCAAAAGGAACAACGGCTTTCCCGTTTGAAAGAACAACTGAACCGGGAAGTGTCTCACTCCAAACAATTTGAAATATGTTACGACATCATAGAAGAATATAAAAGTTATTCATTTGATTCGGCGTTAGTCTATATTGACCGTAACCTCAGAGTAGCCCGTAAAAAGATAAACCGCGAATGCGAAATCCGGACTCTTTTTCAATATTTATTTGTACTCTCTTCCTCCGGGTTATTCCTTGAGTCAGAAGCCGTAATTAATCAAATACCCCGGGAGGAACTACCGCCCGAGCTGGTTGTGGATTATTTTAAATGCGTGGCAAAATTTCATTCCAATCTGGGCGACTATCTGAGTGATACCGGTTTTGCAGGAGAACATTACCGGAAAGTAGAACAATATACGGATTCGGTTTATCACTATCTGCCCGAAACCTCTACGGAGAAAATCTACTACCAGGCAGTCATGGAAGAGAAAAACGGCAATTGGTTAAAAGCTATAGAATTGACCCGGTTATATATCCGTTCCCTGCATCCGGAAGCCCATGAATATGCCAAAATGAATTTTTATCTGGCAGGCCTGTATCGCCGGCAGGGAGATATTGATTTATGGGCGCGGCATGTTATAAAAGCAGCCATGGCAGATATCCCGGATGCTAGTACGGAAAACATGGCTCTTCTTACACTCGCCAGTTGGCTGTATCAGCAGAATGACATTGAGCGAGCCTACTTCTATATCCAGTCAGCCCTGGATGATGCCAACTTCTACAATGCCCGGTTAAGGAATTTCCAGATATCCCGTACGTTGCCCATTATCAATCAGGCCTATCAAAAACACAAGGACCAGCAACGCCGTGACCTGAAATGGGCTCTGATTTTTACATCAACCGTATTCCTGCTATTATTAATAACCGTAGTCTATCTGAAAAAACAAACAGAAAAACTCCGCAGAACCCGCCAGGCATTAAAAAGCACCAACCAACACCTGGAAGAAGTAAACGAAAAACTCAATAATGTCAACCAGGAATTATCCGAATCCAATCTGGTAAAAGAAGAATACATAGGGCATTTTATGGACCCCTATTCCGGCTATATCAGTAAAATGGAAGATTACAGGAAAATGATTCATACCAAAATAGTAGCCAAACGTTTTGATGAACTATTGAAAATGACCGCCTCTGCCCGGGGAAAAGATACAGACGTAAAAGAACTGTATACCAATTTCGATGAAGCTTTCCTGAACATCTATCCCGGATTTGTAGAGGCCTTAAATAACCTTCTGAAAAAAGAAGAGCGTTTTGAGTTAAGGAAGGGAGAGTTGCTGAATACCGAATTGCGTGTATTTGCCTTAATCCGGTTAGGAATTACAGACTCCAATAAAATCGCCGATTTCCTGCGGTGCTCTTTACAGGCCGTCTATAATTACCGCAGTAAAATCCGTAAAAGAGCCATCAAAGAGGATGAAGACATAGAAGAACAGATTCGAAAAATAGGTTCTTATAAACAGTAATCCATCTCTTCATCCCCTCCTGTCTTTACTCAGCTAAATGTTGAGTCCACATCAGTTTGGAAGTATCATAGCCAATACTACGGGCTTTGTTCAGGTATTCCTGTTTTATCTCATCCGGAATATTCGGAGTACGGGATAATATCCACAAATAATTCCGGTTTTTACCGGCTACCAGTGCATATTGATAATTCGGGTCAATAGCAATCACATTGTAACCGCTGTAGAAAGGCCCAAAGAAAGAAACCTTCAGCTTGCCGGTAGTAGGCTCATCAACAAATTTAGCCTTCCCTTCCGATTCCACCATTTCTTTCTTTTGGGTATTATACCCACGGTTTACCACTTTAATACTACCATCCTTATTTAAAGAATAATCGGCAGTTGCGTTGATAACATTCTTTTCAAAATGAAAATCCATCCGGGCAATCTCATACCAGTGCCCCAGGTACTTATCTTTATTAAATGCTTCGACAGCTGTCACCCCTTTAGGTATCGTTTTACACGAAGCCAATATAGCAACAGTTCCCAATGCTAATAAAGAACCGCCTATTATCAATGGTACTTTTGTATGTTTTTTACACTTCATTTTTTGATTGTTTATACATTATTTACCTGGATAAAATACCTTTCCCGGTTCGATTGTTTACAAAAACACCTGTTTATAGGATTATTTAATTGAGGTAAACTAATTTTTGTGACGGCTTGTTTTCAGTATATCTCAGAATTGTACGATATGAAAGATCCGAAACGTTTTTTAAAATATTTTTTGTATGCATCGTTAGTCCTCATAGGAGTAGTGATAGGAATTGCTATCAGGCATTATTATCACATGCCGATTGAAGAAACCATTAATATCGTTGATTTGGCCACACTCGTAACCACTATATTTCTGGCCGTCTATATACCGGAAGTGTTAGACCAGCGCTCAGAAGTTAAAAAAGATAAGAAAGAGTTGATGGAAAAAAAGGATAGAAGAATTACAGGACCTCTACCGGCGCATCAACCTCCTTATCCAGGGAGAAGAACCGGTCAACCCGCGTGACTTCCTGGTCATCCAGAACATGCTGGATGTAACCGAGCATAAACTCGAAACCATCATTACACTTCTTACCTATTCCGGTATGCATACCTCCTTTGCCGACGAAATAAATACCTTACGCAGCCTGAGTAAGCAACATAAAAACCTCCTGTGGACCGCTAAAACCCCGGAGCAGGGCTTTACTTATCCGGATGACATCCAGGCAAAAGAAGAAAAACTCTACAATAAAATAGACAAAGAAACCTGCCTGTTAATATTCAAAATCAGTGAAGCATAAAGTCCCGGTGCACTTTTAATACAACGACTGCAATCCCTGCTGAATATAATACCTTGACAATTCATCTTTTAATACCTCCTCATTCCATTGCAACAAATCCAGGTCGATAGGAATAATACCTGTCTGTTTGCTATCAGGAGTACGGCCTAATAATTTTTCCGTTTCTTTTAAGTAAGTCAGAATAATTTCCCGGCTCTCAGCAGTCCGGGCAACGGCCACACAATTAAGATAATCATCCGTATAATTGTTTTCCGGGATAGGAGAGGTAAGCACAGGAACAGAAAACTGTATCTGGTTAAAGTACAGTTTCAAAAGAGAAATCGCCTTTTCGGTGTTAGCCTCTTTATCATAATTAGAACCAAGACCAATGATACACCTGTTCAGCTTCTCCATGTATATTTTGTTTTACTTTCCATTGTGCGAGTGCAAAACTATATAAAAAAGCAACGAAATACAATGTATCAGTACCTGTAATTAGTAGTAAAATAGATGGTAAATACCTATTTGTAGGTATTGGGTTTCCCTGCCGGAACGAGTATCTTTGCACGATAATTAGCGATTATGAAACTATCTGAACTTCGTACCGGTGAAAAAGGCGTGATTGTAAAGGTTATGGGAAGAGGAGCTTTCCGTAAACGCATTATAGAAATGGGATTTATCCGCGGAAAAGAAGTGGAAGTAATTCAGAATGCACCTTTGAAAGACCCTATCCATTACAAAGTAATGGGATATGATGTCTCATTACGCCAGAGCGAAGCTGCTTTGATAGAAGTAGTCAGCGTAGCAGAATTTACACAAATCCCTGTGCCGGCTACTCCGTATCCTACCCCTGAAACCTCTGTATTATCACAATCCGTTAAAGATTTTGAAACCATTGTACAGGAAAAACGCAAAACCATTAATGTTGCACTGGTAGGCAATCCCAACAGCGGCAAAACTTCCCTTTTTAACAGAGCCTCAGGCGCCCGCGAACACGTCGGAAATTATAGTGGCGTAACCGTAGATGCGAAAGAAGGCCGTTTTCAACAAAACGGATATACCTTTAAGATAGTTGATTTGCCGGGAACCTATTCCCTGTCTCCCTATTCTCCCGAAGAACTGTACGTAAGAAATCATTTAACGAAGGAACATCCCGATGTAGTTATCAACGTAGTAGATAGCTCCAATCTGGAACGCAACCTATACCTGACGACTCAGCTGATTGACATGGATGTGCGTATGGTAATCGCCCTCAATATGTACGATGAGCTGGAAAAGAACGGTAATAAATTAGACCATGACTCCCTATCCAAAATGATAGGCGTACCCATGGTACCCACTATCAGTAAAACCGGTTTTGGTATAGAAGAACTTTTTAACCGGGTGATAAAAGCCTATGAAGAAGAAGACCCCGTTATCCGGCATATCCATATCAATTATGGCGAAGAACTGGAAAAAGGAATTGCATCCGTAAGAGATGCTTTAAAAGAAGGCGGACACCTTTCACACCACTATTCCAAACGGTATGTAGCCATTAAACTACTGGAAGGAGACTGGGAGTTTGAAGAACTGGTGAAAACCCTGCCCACAGCCGGCCCTATCCTCAAAGAATGCCAGGACAGCGTTGCCCAGATTGAAGATATACTCAAAGAAGATACCGAAACAGCCTTTACCAATGCACGGTATGGTTTTATATCCGGAGCCCTGCTGGAAACCTATGAGGTAAATAAAATACAGGAAGCTACCAAAACGCAGCTCATTGACCTGTTTGTTACCCATAAACTCTTAGGCTTTCCTATATTCCTGCTGTTTATGTGGCTGATGTTCGAAGCCACGTTCCGCCTGGGGCAATATCCTATGGACTGGATAGAATCCCTGGTACAATTCCTGGGTAATCTGATAAAAGGAGGCATGCCGGAAGGACCTTTGAAAGACTTGCTGGTAGATGGAATCATCGGAGGCGTAGGAGGAGTCATCGTTTTCCTGCCCAATATATTGATATTGTATCTCTTTATCTCCTTCATGGAAGACTCCGGCTATATGGCACGGGCCGCTTTCATTATGGATAAAGTAATGCATAAAATGGGATTGCACGGTAAATCCTTTATTCCACTGGTGATGGGATTTGGATGCAATGTGCCGGCTATTATGGCAACCCGTACCATTGAAAGCCGTAACAGCCGGATGATAACCATGCTGATTAATCCCTTGATGAGTTGTAGTGCCCGGTTCCCTGTCTATGTTTTACTGGCAGGAACCTTTTTCCCGGCAAATGCCGGATTTGTAGTCCTATCCCTCTATGTAACAGGCATTCTGCTGGCAGTTCTCATGTCCCGGCTTTTCAAACGCTTCCTGTTCAGCGAAGAAGATGTACCGTTTGTCATGGAACTGCCCCCTTACCGGATGCCGACTACCAAATCCATCTTTATCCATATGTGGGAGAAAGCCAAACAATACCTGAAAAAGATGGGAGGCATTATTTTGGTAGCATCCGTTGTCATCTGGTTCCTGGGCTATTATCCAAAAAACGAAGCCATTTCCGGACAGTTTGCACAACAGATTGAAGCCGTAGAACAAACCAGCCTCCCGGAAGAAGAAAAGGAAGAAATGATTGCAGAACTGGAACGGCGGGAACACATAGAACTAAAACAAAACTCGTATATCGGATATCTGGGACAACAGATAGAACCCATTTTTGCACCCCTTGGATTTGACTGGAAAATAAGCGTCAGCCTGCTTACAGGTATAGCAGCTAAAGAAGTCGTAGTAAGTACATTAGGCGTATTATATACTGGAGATGAAGTGGCAGAAGACGACGATGAAGGATTACAGGCATTAGCCGAACGGCTGCAAAGCGACCGGTATGCCGACGGCAGGCCCGTCTTTACCCCGTTGATAGCCCTGAGCCTCATGCTATTTGTCCTGATTTATTTCCCCTGTGTCGCCACCGTAACAGCCATAGCCAAAGAATCCGGTTCATGGAAATGGGGTGCTTTTGTTATGCTCTATTCCTGTGTATTGGCGTGGGTAGTATCCTTCGTCGTATACCAGTCAGGAAGCTATTTCATAGGATTATTCAGTTAAAAACAAAAGACTATGTGGCAGGAAATAACAGTATATATCATAGGATTACTTACACTACTTTACATCGTACTGAAAGTATTCCGCTTTTTTCAGTCCCTGAAAAAGCCGGAAACCACCCAATCCCCCTGCACATGCAGCGGCTGCAATGGCTGTTCATTAAAACGATAAGAAATGAATAGGTAATTTCCCTCCCCTCTCGAGAGGGGCCGGGGGTGTGTTATAATAAAAACTACCCCCCCCGTAAATCCACAAACAGTCTATTTACAGATGAATAGATATATAATCCAGGTAATTAAAATACTAATTTTTGCTCCGGGTATCACACATTTAGTTTTGCAGTATAAAAATAGTAC
>JAJBTP010000042.1 GCA_020860805.1 Tannerellaceae bacterium
TTCATAAATAGAAATTACTTTGTAATAGAGTTTTATTATTAGGAAGAAATATTATTTAGTATTATTTACTAACTTTGACAAGAGATAAGTATCTGTATTATGGATTAATCCTTATTTAAAATGCCAGCTAACCCACAACTATTCAAAGAAGTATCCCCATTATCGGATAAAGATTGCTTTATTGTGATTGAACGTCAGAAGTCCACGTTTAATTTTCCGATTCATGTCCATCCAGAATACGAACTTAATTATATCGAAAATGCTTCCGGTGCACAACGTATTGTAGGTGACTCGGTAGAAACAATCGGGCAGGAAGAATTAGTACTGATCACGAATCCCAACCTGGAACATGCCTGGGTTGATCATGAATGTACTTCTGAGAATATACACGAAATCACTATTCAGTTTCATTCCTCTGCCCTACCGGAAACCTTATTGGATAAAAACCAGTTTAACAGTATCCGGAGAATGTTTGAACGGGCACAGAAAGGATTAGTATTCGAAAAAAGTGTATTAGACAGAGTTCGCCCGCTGATAAAAACGATTACCTATGAAGCGGATAGTTTTTATTCATTACTAAAGCTCCTTACCATCTTACATGAGTTAGCAGCATCAGATGATGCAAGAGAACTTGCCAGTCATTCATTTATCAATAAAAAGACCGAACAACCTTCTTCTGATTCCCGAATCAACAAAGTATTAGATTTTCTGAATAAAAATTATTCCCAGCAAATACGTTTACAGGAAGTTGCAGATTTAATCAATATGAGTGAAGCCTCTTTCTGCCGGTATGTCAAAAAGCGTACCGCCAGAAGTTTTATCGATTTATTAAATGATATACGGATTGGATATGCCGTTCGTCTATTAGTGGATTCCGCCCACCCGGTAGCAGAAATTGGCTATACCTGCGGATTCAACAATCTTTCAAACTTCAATCGTATCTTCAGAAAAAAGAAAGGCATGACTCCCACCGAGTTTAGAAATCACTATCATAAAAAGAAAATAATCGTCTGAACAGAATAATATTATTTTCACATTTTCCAATACTATATTAACAAATCCAATTCTTTTTTCCACTTTTTCTAAAAGAATATCAAGTCCTTATGTTACATAGAGGAAAGAATCTTTCCTTCTCTTGATGTACTGAAATCACTTTGTTTTCTTACCAAAACAGAACTGTAACAACTATGTCAGAGTATAAAATCTGATTCAGATAAAATAGTACCGGAAAACGCAAAAATTTCATTTTTCACCCTTTTCCGGAAAGCATACTTTTACAACACAGTATAATACACTTAAATTATCAAAACATGAAAAGAAAACTTTTAACTTTATTTTCTTTGTTGTTATGTTTATGTACCACACTATCGGCACAACAACAAACTATTAAAGGTACGGTTTCAGACACTAACAATGATCCCGTTATTGGTGCGACCGTTGTCTTAAAAGGAACTACCACCGGAACAACAACCGATCTGGATGGAAACTACTCTATTAATGCTTCCCCAAATGATGTATTAGTTTTTTTCTTATGTAGGTATGCAACAACAGGAAAGAACTGTTGGAGCAAATACAGTTATTAATATCAAAATGCTCGACGGAGAATTATTGGATGAGGTAGTAATCATCGGTTACGGTACAGTAAAGAAAAGTGACCTGACTGGAGCTGTTTCCTCTGTGTCCGCTAAAGAGCTACAGGCGGATATAGCACGCAGTGCAGCAAACGCATTGCAGGGAAGAGTGGCCGGTGTTTCAGTTTCCAATATGGGTGGACAACCCGGTCAGGGAATGAGTATCAATATTCGCGGTTTAAGTTCTTTAAAAAAACAATGATCCGCTATACGTAATCGACGGAGTATATGGTGATATTAATCTGATAGATCCTTCAGACATTGCTTCTATCGAAATTCTTAAAGACGCTTCTGCCGCTGCCATCTATGGTTCACGTGCAGCAAATGGTGTTGTTTTAATAAATACCAAAAGTGGACGTAAAGAAAGTCCGACTAAAGTAAATGTAAATGTTTACTCCGGAATTCAAAGCGTAACTAAAAAGCTGGATGTAATGGATGCACAACAATGGATTGGCTTCCTTAAAAAAACGAAGTTGACCTACCGGATCACGTATATGGTTTTCAGGGTCCCGGAACCAACTGGCAGGATGAAGTATTCAGAACAGCTCCATTAGTTAAAGCAAGCGTCGGTGTATCCGGTGGTTCTAAAACTGCAACATACAATGTTTCCGCCAGTTATACCAAACAGGAAGGTATTGTACGGGAGACTGATTACGATGCATTCAATATCCGGACTAAAAATACATTCTCATTCTTTAACGATCATGTTCGGTTAGGAAATACATTTATTATTAAAACATGGAATAAAAAGTATACAGACCTTACTGTTACAGATTTACTACGCCAGGTTCCGATACTCGCTGTATATGATGAAAATAATCCCGGTGGATATGCCGGTGTGGAAGACTGGATGAAAAATATGGACAATCCTGTAGGCCACCTGAATGTTTTCGACAAACAAAAACAGGGTACTGATATTTTATTAAATGCATACGCTGAAGTAGACTTGTATATTCCCGGATTAAAATATAAACTGAATGTGGGTATTAACAAGGAAAATAGCCAGAATAATGATTTTACTTACGTACATGAATTTGGGCAAAGCCGGAGTACAACCAATCAATTAACTCAGAAAAATGAATGGAGTGATCAGTGGTTAGTGGAAAATACTATCAATTATGATAATACATTTGGAAAACACACCATCTCCGGTCTTTTAGGATATTCCGCACAAAAATACTCTTTCCGGGATTTATCTGCCTTCCGCCGTGGATTACCAGACAATACATATACTATTGATGCAGGTGATTCCAGTACACAAACAACTTCCGGCAGTAAAAAAGAAAATTCTTTGGTTTCACTATTCGCACGTGCTATGTATAGTTATGATTCACGTTATATGGTTTCTGCTTCTGTACGCCGGGATGGTTCCTCACGTTTTACTGATGGACATCGTTTCGGTGTATTTCCGTCTGTATCGGTTGGATGGAATATCATGAATGAAGAATTCTTTGAACCTGCTAAAGAAATAGTAAGTGAATTGAAATTAAGAGCCAGTTACGGAGTATTAGGGAATCAGGAAATTGGCGATTACAAAACACAACACAACATTACATCAGGAATTAATTATGTACAGGGGACTACCTGGTGGCAAGGCTCTATGCCTGGGATAACCTGGGTGTCCGGTAGAGATTTAACCTGGGAAGAAACCTCTACTTACAACATTGGATTAGACCTTAGTTTCTTTCAGGGAAAATTAAGTATTACAGCAGATGCCTATACCCAGGAGACACGGGATGTGTTGCTGGATATTCCTATGCCTCTGTCTTCTGGTAAAAAAGGAGCCGTTATGATGAATGCTGCAACTGTAACCAATAAAGGTTTTGAAATGGCCATCAATCATCGTAATACCGTAAATGAAGTATATTACTATGTAGGTGCAAATATCTCAACAGTAAAAAATAAAGTAAAAGAGATTTATGTAGGTAATGGACTTGAATTTGCAGGTTTTAATCCCAGAGGTGAAGGAAATGTAACCTGGACAAAAGTAGGGTATCCTATAGGTGGATTCCATTTGCTGAAAACAGATGGAATTTTCCAAAGTTATGAAGAAATACAAAGTTATGTTAATTCAAATGGAGAATTAATCCAGCCTAATGCACAACCTGGTGACGTCAAATTTATTGACTATAACGGGGATGGACAAATTGATGAAAATGACAGACAATATGTTGGAAAACCATTTCCGGATGTAAGTTTTGGTATCCGTGCCGGTGTTGACTGGAGAGGTATTGATATGAATCTTTTCTTTGATGGCATGATTGGTAATAAAATTTACAACTATACCAGAGTTCGGATGGAAGCTATGGAGGAAATTGTTAATTATGGTACCAGTGTATTAGATGCCTGGAGCCCTGCCAACACAAACACAGATATGCCACGATACGTATTAGAAGACAAAAACAGGAATGCGCGTCGTGACAGTGACCGGTGGTTAGAAAATGGTTCTTACCTACGCTTAAAAACGCTTGAATTAGGATATACATTACCTAAACCAGTTACACAAAAAATTAAGATTGACAATTTGAGAATTTATACAGCAATGGATAATCTATTCACTATTACAAAGTATAAAGGATATTCTCCGGACTTAGGACAGGATGACGATACGAATGGTGGTGGTGAAGGAGTAATGACTCGTGGTACAGACTATGGACGTTATCCGTTAGCACGTACGATTACCTTTGGTATCCAACTTGATTTTTGATTTCAATAAAAGCAATTCATTATGAAAACAAATATATTTAACAGATTAGTAATACTATCAGTATTAACTATAAGCTTAGCTGCATGTAGTGATTCGTTCCTGGACTTAAAAGACCCCAATAAAAGTAGTGAAGCGGATTTCTGGAAAAATGAAGCAGATGCTCAGGCTGCTTTGGCGACTGTTTACTCTCCTATCCGTGGTCAAATGTATGGATATTTTGGTGCTTTTACCGGATGGCATAATCAGAATGCACGTGCAGACGATACATTTACATTATTAGATGATTCTGAAACATGGAAAGTTGCCAATTTTATTTATACCTCTCAAACCGGACGTATAGATGATGACTTCGAAAGCTTATACCAATGTATTCAGCGGGCAAATGTATACCGGGAAAATATTGATAACGTACCGGGAATGACAGATGAAAAGAAAAGAGAACTAAAAGCCGAGGCCACATTCTTACGGGGATTAGCTTACTTTTTCCTGGTTATTAACTGGGGAGAGGTTCCTTTACATGAAACCTCTATCACTGAACCTGAAGAAGCATATGTAAATAGTTCTTCAGAAGAAAAAATCTGGGAACTTATTATTGGTGATTTCAAATATGCCAAAGAATATCTTCCGATTACCCGCGAAAAAGAAGAAGCTGGCCGTGTAACCCGCGGGGCCGCTATTGCTTACCTGGGGAAAGCCTATGTTTATACGGAAAACTTTGTAGATGCGGAAAAAGAACTAAGTATTATAATGACAGCACCTTATGAATATGACTTAGTAAATAATCCTTCTGATAATTTCAGTGAATATGAAGAACTTAACAAAGAATCTATTTTCGAATTAGTATACGCAAATTTTGGAGATGGCAGTTGGGGGTCAGAAGAATCAACATCCACAATGGGTATGGTATTACCAAACTTCATTGGCCCTCCGGCCACCGACGGATGGTTTAAAGTAATGCCTACAGCTTCTCTGATTGATGAATTTACAACTGAATTACGTCCAGCGGGAGCGGATACTAAATTTGATAAACGGATGTACTCCTCTTTCTATTTTAAATACTCAGATTATGATGATGTAAAACTGGATGAAATATGGTATGGAGAACAAACTTTTGATAGTTTATGGATTTCTACTGATACGAAACGAACTGTAGGAGGAGCTCCGAACTTTTCACAAATCGAAGGAAAGCCTGGCCGTTTCTTATATAAGAAATACACAAACTGGTGGTCTACAGATAAGAAAGGAAACAGTATGTATGAAATGAAAAATCAGCAAAATAATTACCGTGTAATGCGTTTTGCAGAAGTACTATTATTACATGCTGAAGCTTGTATTAAAAATGGAAACATAGGAGGAGCAACAACTGATTTACACCGTATACGTGACCGGGCAGGACTTGCCAGAAAAACATGGGCAAACACCGATGATTTAATGGAAGAAGTGAAAAAAACAAAAGTTGCTTGAACTCTGTATGGAAGGACAACGTTACTTTGACCTTAAACGTTGGTATACACCTGAACAGCTCAAAACCATACTAACTCAAAATGAGAAACAGGGAGCTGAAAATTTCCAGGCAAAACATTATTATTATCCTATTCCACAATTAGAAATAAACGCTAATCACGCTATACAACAACACCCTCTGTGGCGTTAATTCTTATCTTTCAAAGAACAGAGATAAACTCTCTGTTCTTTGATTCAAATAAAATTTTTCATTGGGAGCTTTCCTAAATATCTTCACTCATGACAAAACACCTTCATTACATATATAGACTGGTACTGATTATAACAACCTTATGTATTACAGCATGTAAGGATGAAGAGTATTTCAGTAATCAGTGCTTTAATTATTTTTTCGACTTTATCGAAGAAATTATTCTGTTAATTAACTACGAACAAAAAGAAAATGAATATGTCTTTACTTTTGAAAATGGAGAAAGTGTTTCCCTTCCGGCAAAGACTATAAAAGAAATTCGAATAGACCATAC
>JAJBTP010000310.1 GCA_020860805.1 Tannerellaceae bacterium
GGATACGCCGAATGCCTATGTAGAACTTGAAGTCCCGACTACCGCACGCTATATCCGCTATAAGAATATAGACGTACCTACTCCGAATCTGGCTATTTCTGAACTGCGTGTATTCGGACTCGGGTTCGGCAAGGCTCCCCGGTCACCTCAAAAGCTGGCTCTGGATCGGCACACCGACCGTCGTGATGTTACTGTTCGCTGGGAGCCGGTGAAAGGGGCTCAGGGATACAACGTCCTGTGGGGGATCGCCCCTGATAAGTTATACAGTTCGTGGATGGTGTACGGTGGCAATGAGTTGGAGATGAAATCGCTGACTATCGATCAGGATTATTATTTTGCTGTGGAAGCCTTTAACTAAAATGGTGTATCTTTATCTTTAGATACTAAATATGTAGATTCATTCCGAATAACCAGGAAACAGCTTGTCCTTTTCTTTATCAGTCTCTTTCTTTTGGGCGTGGGTGCCCGTTCGCAAGAGATGTATCAAAAGAAAGTTTTTATCTCTTCCCGGGGTGATTCTCTCAATTACCGTCTACTTCGTCCGGAGGTGGAAAAGACGGGACTGCAATATCCTTTGGTACTCTTTCTGCACGGTGCCGGTGAGACCGGTGATGATGTGGAGAAAGTAAAATGGTTAGGACCTCCGGCTTTGATAGACCGGGGAAGACAATATCCTTTTATTGTTGTTTCTCCTCGATCTGCGGAACATGGCTGGAAACCGGAATTTCTCTATAAATTAATTTCCCAACTAAAAGAAGACCTGCGTGTGGATGAAGATCGTCTTTATCTTACAGGACTTAGTATGGGAGGATATGGTACGTGGGCAACTGCTCAGGTATATCCTGAGTTATTTGCTGCAATTATTCCTATTTGTGGAGGAGGTTCTCCCGGAATGGCCTGGCGAATATCTATGCCGGTTTGGTGTTTTCATGGAGAAGAAGATGATGTGGTTCCTTTCTCTCAATCGCAGGAGATGGTTGATGCAGTAAGGGGCTTATAATCCTCATGTCAGGTTTACCGCTTATCCAGGTATAGCACATGATAGCTGGACCGAGACTTATAATAATGAAGAAGTCTATGAATGGATGCTTTCCCAAAAGCGGGAAAAACTACCTGAATGTATCCTGGAAGCAGATGTTTTACAAGAGTATACCGGTTGTTATAGTTTACCTGATGGTGATAGTTTGAATGTAACTATAGAAGATGGTAAAATACAGGTAAGGACTTCCGGTGGATATCCATTCCCCATACAATATCCTACGGAAAAAGACAAATTCATTATTCAACCTTATCTAAATACCTCTTATTGTCTTTTTGAACGGGGTGAAAATGGCCATGTCGTCAAGCTATCTCTTGTGGAAGGTCCTCATAAAACAGAATGTGAAAGGATAAATAATTAATCCGGAAATATTGGTAAGAATGAAAACATATTTATATTTCACCCTGTTTCTGGCTTTTATCTGTTTGCCGGGAACAACGACTTATGCACAGCATACAGGTTTGTACCGTAATCCGGTAATTCCGGGTGAGTTTGCCGATCCGACTATTATACAGATTGGTGATTGCTGGTATGCAGCGGGAACTTCTTCCGAATGGGCACCTTTTTATCCGCTATATAAATCTGATGATCTGGTTAACTGGATACAGATAGGACATCTTTTTGAAGAACAACCGGAGTGGACTACAGCTTCTTTCTGGGCGCCTGAATTATTCTTTTATAACGATAAAATTTATGTATATTATACAGCTCGTAATAAAGCAGGTATTTCTTACATTGGTGTAGCTATAGCAGAGGATACTCGTTTTCAGTTTACGGATTATGGTCCTGTAATAGAATGGGGAGGTGAAGCCATCGATGCTTTTGTACTGGAGGATGAAGGAGATTTATATATTAGCTGGAAAGCATATGGTCTGGATGACAGGCTTATCGAATTACTGGGCTGTAAACTTTCAGCAGATGGACTGAGAATGGAAGGAGAACCTTTTTCTCTGTTGCGTGATGATGAGCATATGGGTATGGAAGGTCAGCATTGGTTTAAGAAGAATGGTTTTTATTATATGATTTATTCTGTAAAAGGATGTTGTGGTCCTGAAAGTGATTATGAAGTGTATGTAGCCCGTTCAAAAAGTTTAAAAGGTCCTTATGAAAAATATAGTGGGAATCCTATTTTAAAAGGGGATGGTAAAGATGTGTTATCCTGTGGACATGGTACTTTTACCGAACTGCCGGATGGCCGGATGTTTTATCTTTTCCATGCATATCTGACCGGTACCGGATTTTATGGAGGTCGGCAGGGAATGCTGCAGGAATTGGTTATCCGGGAAGGTTGGCCTGCTTTTGTCGCAGGTAATCAAACTCAGTTAATACAGGAAACTCCATTTTCCGGAACAGTCCAAAAATCTATTTCGTCTTTCAGGGATGATTTTACTGATTTATCTCTATCGGCTGCATGGACATGGAACTATCCTTATATGCAAATTGATGTGAAAACAAACGCCGGAAAATTGTATCTTTCCGGAAAACCTGTAACCCATAGGAATACGGGAACTGTTTTATGTCTGCGTCCTTTATTACCTGATTATTCTTATATGACACAGATACAGGCGGGAGAAAGTACTTCTTTTCAGGGTTTGACTTTTTACGGTGATGCAGATAATCTGTTATTGTGGGGTAGTTATGCAAATAAACTTGCTTTGAAGGAGGTCAGGGATGGGCATGAAGTTATTTTATATGAGGATAATTTAACTTCGGATAATCTGTATCTGAAAATAGAGATTAAGAATGGTACCTATGCAAGCTTTTTCCGGAGCATGGACGGACAGGAATGGGTACAGATTCTGTCCGGAGAAAATGAAATGAATCTTTCTCCATTGGTACGTTGGGATAGAGCGGCCCGTCCCGGATTGATTCATCAGGGAAATCCGGAAGAACCGGCTATTTTTGATTTCTTTGAACTGAAGTATAAAGGAGAATACTAAAAACTGTCTGTGCAGAATTGATAATTGACAATTAAATTGTAAGTTTGGTTGTTAATTATCAATTTGTATTATGAAACGGTTTATTCTACTATCAATTTGTGTTTTTACTTTTCTGTCCTTATCAGCACAGGACATAGTCTATAATACCATAGCGAACATTCCTTACCGGAATAGTAACGATACTTATCAGCAGGAACGTTGTGTACTGGATATTTATTATCCGGAAAATACTACTGATTTTGCAACTGTCGTATGGTTTCATGGGGGTGGGTTGTCCGGTGGAAATAAATTTATTCCTAAAGAATTGAAGAATCAGGGATTAGCTGTGGTTGCGGTTAATTACCGTTTATTACCTAAAGCTACACTGGTGGATTGTATAGAGGATGCGGCGGCGGCCGTAGCCTGGACTTTTAATGAAATACAAAAATATGGAGGGAGCCCGGATAAAATATTTCTTTCCGGTCATTCAGCAGGTGGCTATCTGATTTCTATGGTTGGCCTGGATAAGAAATGGCTGGCTAAGCATGCTATAGATGCGGATCAGGCAGCCGGGTTAATCCCGTTTAGCGGACATGCTATCAGTCATTTTGCTTACCGTCAGTCATTGGGTATGAAAGATTATCAACCCAGCATTGATGAGTTTACTCCTATTTATTATGTACGTGCTGACGCACCTCCTTTTATTATTGTTTCAGGTGATCGTAAAATGGAATTACTGGGACGTTATGAAGAAAATGCTTATTTCTGGCGAATGATGAAAGTTGCCGGGCATAAAGAGGTTTATTTATATGAATTAGGAGGTTATGACCATGGTGCTATGGCGGAACCGGCCTTCCATATTTTAAAGAATCATATGAAGGAAATATTGGAAAAGTAGTTAATAGTTAGTAGTACGCTCACTTCGTTCGCTTAGTAGAAACTCACTTTATTCATTTTATTTTTCTTTACTAAGTGAGTGGAACGAACGTACTACTAACTACCAACTACTAACTACCCCCAATTTAAATAATATTTCCTTCCATGGAATACCGTAGCAAGTCCATCATTAAAGGTACTTCAGTTTCTTCTATTCCGGCAATCAACAGGTCAGGTATATCCTGCATGAATTGTTCACGGAACTTACCAAATTCCCCGTTTTCTATCTCAATTGCTTTTTTATAGTAATTGATAGCTCCTTTGACGTTTTGTAAAGCCCATTCTGTATGACCGGCATTCAGTAAATCCTGCATATTCGGGTTATTTTCTACAATTTTATGGTAGTAATTCCGTGCCTGATCGTATTTACCGGTCAGAAATGAACACCAGGCAATGGGACGCCATGCACGGTGACTATTGGTGTCCAGATATTCTACTTTGAAATAATATTTTAATGCTTCGGTGTAATTCCTTAGTTCCAGATAACAGTGTCCGATACTTATTTGTACTGACAGATTGTCGGGACTTAGTTCTTCATATCTTCTGTAATATTCCAGTGCTTTTTCCGGCTGTTTTAATGTACGATAACATCCGGCTATCTTACGGATAGTCCATTTGCTGTCAGGGTTTAATAAATCAGCATATAAATAGGCTTCCAGTGCTCCCTGCAGGTCATCTGTCATTTGTTTGCAGTAACCTATTTTCTGGAAGAGCGTATCGTTTTCCCTGTTTGTTTCGGTAAGCTGATTATAGATTACTAATGCATCTTCGAAATAGTTTTTTCGCAGATAATATTCAGCAATGGTAATAAGACTTTCTTCATCCGAAATATAAGGGCGAATGATGTCCAGGTTATGGAAATCCAGTCCGGATTTAAAGATGTCCGTAAATTCAGGATGCATTGGATACAATTTGAAGAAACGGTATAAGTCCTGGATATATTGTCCGGCAATAATTCCGAATTCACCTCGTTTAGTTATAAGTTTTTCTTTGTTTTGCTGCAACATTTCTGCCGCCTGACTGTCAAATTGGCTCATTACCATTTTACGGGGTTGTTTCGGTAATTGTAACATGCTGAAAAATAAGGAGTATTTATCAGAATTACACATAAAGGAAGCCGATGTCATAGAATCCAGAATTTGTTTTTCCGTATTATCCTGGCTGTACCGGTTTCCAAACAAAGAATGTTCCGGGGTAAAAGGCAGAAACCAGTTACTTAATTCACGAAAGAACGGAAAGCTTTTCAGATGTACAAAAGTCGAGTGCATAACGTCTACCCCTTCCTGTTGTAATTCGCTGAATTCCATCATTTTCTTTTCCAGCGAAGAGTCAGCGAGCATATTCTGCCATTCCGGATTCATTTCGTCTCCTAACTGGTCCGGATTAAAATCACTCAGATTCATCTTTTTGTTAAGCTTAGGACCTAACTTCATCATTTCAGGAATGATTTCTTCCTGTAAACGGCGGGTTATCTTTTCTGTTTCCCGGGATAAGATAAACCGTAAGATAATAGTTTTTAAGTCGTTGGTAAATCCGGGTCTTTCTGCTAACAGAGCCAGCCGGTCTTCAATTGCCGGATAGATAGTCAGCCGTTTTTTATACCGGTATAATGTTAGCAGAATGCCAATCAGTGCCCTTACTCTTATCTGGTCATTCGAAAGGGTAGCAGCATCAAACAATATAAAGAGTTTCTCTTTATCAAAGGAGTATTGTAACCCCAACATAAGAGCTGATACTACCTGGCAACCAGCTGTATAGGGTAATACTTCATCTTCAATTATTTTCCGGATAGAAACACTGTCTTCCGGAGTAAGAAACCCGGATACCCATATTTTATTAAAAATAAGAGATAGTTCGGTTTCGTATTTTACCTGGTCTCCCACATCTGCATGGGTGTATAACTGGGTATATAATTTTTTGAATGTAACGTTATGTTTTAATTGCAGGGTTCTTCTCCTGCTGTAATAAGAGAGAGGAGAATCACCCGTCAGAGCTGCCTGTCTGATTTGGTCACTTACTTCATAGGCAGAAATCAACAGGTTCTGATAAATCGTTTCCTGCATCGGGTCTTTGACCCCTTCACTGCGGTATTGTAACATATACCGGTACGTATCCTGTAATTCATTCAGCTTATCCTGAAAAGAAAACTGGCGGCTGCCAGAAATAAGCGTTTGAAGAAAGTCAAAGGCGTTTTTTAATTCCCTGCTGTCTAATGAGCCGGTTATTCGTGCATATGTTTTATTTATTTCCTGTATTGTCATATAACTATTTTCACAAATGCTGTGCCAAAAATATAGCTTTTTGCAATACAAACATGGATTATTGGAAGAATGTTGGGAAAAAAGTAGTTAGTAGCTGGTAGTTGGTAGTTTGGAGAGAAGAAAATAGAAAATTGAAATATA
>JAJBTP010000177.1 GCA_020860805.1 Tannerellaceae bacterium
CTTTAGTCCGTTTTATGATATCTCATCAAGATCCTCTTTCTAAAAACAGTCATTCTATTTTTGCAATAATCATGGAATTAAACCCACAGGAAAGAAAAATCATATCTGACAAAATCAAAAAACAAGACACAGGAATACGAACAGATACAAAAGCAAGCAGTCGTTATCTTGCCAAAGTCATTTCTAACACTCTTATTCTAATGTATGGAAAAATTGAAGATGAATCAATAATGAGAAAAACAATGGATATAATCCCGGATTATATTAAAACGGATTAATTTCCCATTTACAATATTCCTGCGGATACTTTCGAACGCATCCGGGAAATATATTACATCTTTTTCACAAATAACGATTCAGCTTACTAATAGATGCAAAGATTATTTGTGTTTGGTTTCCGCTTTCATTTGCTTCTTGTTAATAGGTTTTTAATCATTCGGCAAGAAGATTAACCATACATGTATAGAGTAGAGAAAATGAAAAATTTCCGACAAATCATTATTTTTTCTTGACTTTTATATTTACATTTCGTTATCGTTTCAAATAGTAGGGGAAAAGCTCTACCCATATTCATTTATAACGTAAAACATCAATATATTATGTGTGAATTAACAAAATTCCATCCTGTTATCAATTCTTCAAATTCCAGAACATTCAATCCGAATCCAAGTGGTTCTGGGTTGGGAACTGTTACTATCAAAGTAACCTCAACAAAATATGAATCAGAAGGAGTAGAATTCAAATATTTAGCTAAATGCTATCCTATAAAGACAGGATTCGCATACGAAGTTCCTATCTACAAAGTGGTGCTAACTAGCACAAAATTTCCCGGTGTTGATTCTATATTTTATGCATTAAGATTCATGCCGTCCAAAACCACAGCAAATGAAAATGTATTTATGTCAGGTCTCGCAGACGCACAAAATTATGTACTGACCACTTACGACCCAAATTATAATCCTCATAGTATGCAAAATCTTGAAAATGGAGCATTTTTGATTTATGGTAATTTTCTTGTACATGCAGGACCATCACAATTCACTCATTATGCAATGGGAGGGCTTGGATGTATCGAAGTATTTGATTTTGCATCTTTTGTGTTAACTATCATCAATTTATGCGGAGCTCAGGCTGGGGGGACAACAGATGAAGTACTAACTCGTTTAGCAGAAGATGGATATATCAAACTCAGTATTGAAGCAGCAGTCAAACCCCCCGTTACGCCTGTTGCTCCTCCTCCTGGGTATCCTGCTGGTACATTTTAATCAATATTTTAAATAGAAGTTTTAAAATCATGGATATTATAACAATACTTTTTGCAACAAGTATTGGATCATTTTGGACTAATTCTTTTAACCATTCAATTACGAACACCAAAATTAATTGCATCAATGAACCCCAAGTAGTATCACAATTAATTTTAGAAAACATTGGAACAATTAAAGAATTTGGGTTAAAACAATTTGATTATTTTAAAAAATCAAAAAAAATACTTATCGAAAGAAAAACTCATATTATCTGTTTTCGCATTTCCTATCGTCCTCCAGAAAAATCAAAGTATAATTCGAAATATACTGTAATAATCGCTAAACTAAATAATATAGATGCACAAAAAATTCAGGAGAAACTTCAAGAGAACGATTGGACGAACGCAGATGCAGGAAAAGGACCACCTATAATCATGAAAGGAAGCATATATAATAATCAATTGGTTATCATAACGGGACATCCTTCTGACAAAGAAGAGATTGAAAAAATCTCAAAACTTATACCGTATTATTTTAGAATATACTAATATTTTTTGTTTCTATTATTCTCGGAGACTTCCAAACATCACCTACATAACGCAGTGTATTATAACCCCCTTGAGTATTACTTTCACACATTGGGGGACAGCTAACATACAAATGCAACGTTTATTTGTTTTTGGATTTCCAGAACTTTACGGAGGCGCCGGAACTGAGTTATATCATCAGATCCTGATCTGGCAATTCATGGGAATGGAGGTTCACTTAATCCCTCCATGGAGAGTAGAAAGAAATCCACTTTATCCAGAAATGCTTGCCCGTGGAGTGCATATACATCCGGTTAATGACTATTCTTCCTTAACAGAAGAAGATCCTATTTTTAGCTTCTGCAATGGGGAATTTTTAGAACTGCTTCCTCAGATACGCACTTACACTAAGAAAACTGTTTTTGTAAATTGTATGAGTTGGCTTTTCCCTCAAGAAAAAGAGGCTATGAGAAAAGGTGAGATTGCCATGTTTCTTTATCAAAACGAAAGAGTTATGCAGGAAAACAAAATCAAGTTAAAAGCTTTTAACAAGAATCCTAAAATACAATTTAAAAAATTCATTCCATATTTTCATCGTGAAGATTTTCCCTTTATCGAAAAACGTAGGAACGAATATTTTGGATGTGGGCGGATTTCTCGACAGGAAGCCGATAAATTTGCTAAAGATACTCTCTTCATTTATGAGTCTTTTGTATCCCCAATTCCCAAACGGGGACTCTTTCTCGGATTCGGAAAAAGAAGCGAAGAAAAAACAGGTCCTCCCCCGCCGTGGATACGGACAGCTCTTAATCAAGAAGAAGTATCACAACAGGAATTTTATCAGCATTGTGAGATTATCTTACAACCAAGCAATACAGTTGAAAATTGGCCGCGTATAGGTTTTGAAGCCATGTCCAGTGGGAGCGTATTGATCGTAGATAACGCAGGAGGATGGCAACAAATGATTGAACATGGTAAAACAGGATGGTTATGCAACAATGAAAGAGATTTTATCTATTATGCAAGCAAAATGGCTTATGAACCTAACCAAAGATACGATATGGCGGCAGCCGCACGAGAACGAGGTCTTTTGCTCAGTAATAAAGAATCTTCCTTGGAAAGCTGGAAAGAAATTTTTACTGTCCTCAATAATATGGACATTTAGATGAAATGGAGAATGTAAAATTCATTCGTGAACCATGTTCTCGCATCTTAATCGGTATTTGTTCCTGTCTACACGCCAATGAACGTCAACAGGCTGTACGAGAAACCTGGATGAAGAATTTACCTTGGAATATACAATGCAAAATATTCGTAGGAGGGGACTATCTATATGCATTTGAAAAAGAGCACGTTGTTTATCTTCCAGTTTGCGATAATTACGAACACTTGCCGAAAAAAATCCTGGCATTTTTTAAATATGCACTGCTGAATTATGATTTTGAGTGGTTTTTCAAATGTGATGATGATACGTATGTAAAAACGGAACGGCTTCATTCCTTGCTTCAGCCAGAAGCGGATCTTATAGGAAACACATCTTTGCAGACTCAAGGATATCCCAGCGGAGGAGCCGGATATTTCCTTTCACGTTCCATGATAGAGAAAATAGTCAGCTTTGACAATATTCCTTCTAAAGGATTCGAAGATGTAATCTATGGCAAACTTTGCCAACATTTGGGAGGAATTATTTACTCTAGCGAAAGATTGTGCATGACTTGCATTCCATATCCAATGCCAGATAATAATCTAGCCAGCGCTCACTGGTGTAGTCCCGATAATCTTCGTGCCATCCACTTATTCAATCACTCTGATCCGTTGATTACATATACAGCAGAACATTTAAACTGGAGCCAACCAGATATCATACAATTATATCCTCGAAACTTCTTCCGGAGAATCAGCACAGGATGCGCTGGAATTTATCATTTTTTTGCTGATTCGTTAAAATTAGATTGGTTTTCATGGTCTTCTGATATTTTAAATAAACAAGGTAAACAATATAGAAATGATTATCTGACATTAAAAACACATGAAGCAGACTAGTTGCATGAAATGTATTCTACTCCAATCTCCAGGAGAAGCCCTGGAAGGCATTGAAGAAATGCTGGAATTGGGCTATGACGTCATACCCTATTCTACAAGCCAAGCTGTGCATGAATTAAAAGATACAAATTATGAATATAAAGATTTCTTTGAATTTTTAGGATCCGATCCCCAAGATTGCAATAAACCATGCATACGATCATTAAGAATCTCTTTCGTTAAGATGCTTTTGGATCCAAAATTTAAAAATGACGACCTAATCATTTTTGGAGAAAGTGATGCAACTCCTGTTGTTTCGGCACATTTACTAAAAACTGCTTTAGAAAAATATATTGCGGAATATCCAGATACCGATATTTTTAGACTTTTTTATTCTCATAAAACAACACCATCGACGCCATTTAAAGAAGTAAATTTTATTCCATTCCAAACAAAATATTGGAGTAGAAATTCTCCTTACGTATGGGGCACTCACGCAATGGTTATTCCTTCAAAAAGTCGCAAAAAAATTGCAAATATATTCCTGACTTATACATTACCCACCGATACTGCCTTAGAATTTGCTCATTCACGGGGAAAAATAAAAATTATGATTAGTAGTTTTGATTGTTTTTATCAAAAGCCAAGAAAAAACCTACATTACTCTGAAAATTCATATAGTTTGCGAAAACGAAAAATTGCTTTATGCCTCTCCTCCTACAAGAGAATCGGAGATTTGTTGCGTCAAATACATTCCTTCATGCATCAATCCTATACTTCTTTTCACTTATTTGTTGCCGTCAAGGGAATTAGTGAATACTTTTTTAAAAAAATACTTATACCTGAGTGTAAAACCTATCAGCAGGAAGGAAGGCTTACTCTACGTCTATATCCAAATAAGAATCAATTATCTAATTTCATTGATACAGTCAGAAATATCGATATTTCTTCATACGATTTATTTGCAAAAATAGATGATGATGATTTTTATGGCCCGTCTTATCTTGAAACAATAAATAACTTTCATAGTATCATCCCACAAAATTGTGGAAGTTATTATTGTGGGAGAGCTTTAACGTGCCACTTATATAAAGGATTTCCATGCCTTGAAGAAGAAGAACTTGAAATGTTTGGAAGTTCTCTTGTCTTAACTAAAGAATGCATGAACACAATTATAAATTGTGAACAAAATCCTGATTTAATACAAGAATTTATAGATTCATCGGCAAATATTCATGATTTCGGATTTCGAGAAGACTCATTGTTTCACAGTATTATGATGAAGAAAGGAAGTTGTAATATCTATGATTTTGTAAAGAGACAAAAAATTTCTCCTTATTTAATTATCCAAAAAGGAAATAATTCCGTTACACGAGGAGGGTTCCTCGAACGCTGTTTTCGAGAGCAGAATACCAATATTCATTCAAAAGAAGATTTGGAAGAACATATTGTTGAAATAGAATGCTCGAAATCCCATTACGCTATACGGATTTTCCAATCTCATGCATATCGACTTCATATACCTAATGAGAAGGCAGATGTTATTCTTTTCAACGATAAAAAACTCATCATTGACTGGGGAGAAAAGGGAAAAGAAGAATTTGAAAAAAATGCCATAGGCGTTTATGTTCATACATCACTTAATATGCAATAAATATATTCTCAGAATATTATATGGAGAAACATTTAAAAATAGCCGCCTGCTTAAGTTCATATAAACGTCCAAGTGACTTAATACGGCAAATTTTTACAATACTCCATCAATCCTACAGTGATGTACATTTATTTGTTGCAATTAAAGGATTAACAGAATATTGCGTAAAAACTCTGATTGAGCCTCATTTCAAGCAATTCATCAATCAAAAAAAAATAACATTAGGAATATTTCCTAATAAGAACCAATTATCCAATTTTCTAGATACAATAAGAACTATAAAAAAAATGGATTATGATTTATTTTTAAAGATTGATGATGATGATTTCTATAGCCATGATTATATAAAAACCATCAATCAATTTCATCAACTCCTTCCCAAAAACTTTTCAAGTTATTGTCTAGCAGGTGAAGGTACTGTTCTTTTTTCCCGCCAGAATTTCCCTTGTCTGATGGAATGCCCCAACGCATCTTTCGGTGCGGCTTTCTCGATGAGTCCGGCAGTGATTGAACAATTGTTTCGTTGCGAATCCGATCCCTCCTACATGAGCACCATGATAAAACGCTGCACGATAGAGAGGGGCTGCTCAGAAATAGGATTTGGAGAAGATCATCTCATGTTTCTTATCATGCAGGACATTGGATGTCGGAATATCTATAAATTTTTAAAAGAAAACAATATAAGAAATCATATTATATGTCAAAAATCAAACATCTCTGTAACACGAGGGCAATTTCTAGAACAACATTTTAGAAATAAGAATCATTC
>JAJBTP010000298.1:0-4051 GCA_020860805.1 Tannerellaceae bacterium
CTGTTATAATTATGTATGTTTGTATAACAGTGAAAATTCCAAAATTGATTTTACTATACAAAAAGGTTATATACTTTTACTGACCCTATTATTCTGTATCTCTGTAAACGGACAAAACTTTCCCAAAGTAGAACCCCGGAATTACGTGAGCGACACCGCCATTGTATTACCACGACATCCCTGGCGGGCTGTTGGCGAAGTAATTGCAACCAACCTGCTGGTAGGTTCATTCAACCGGTATATCATGAATCAGGATTTTGCCAAAATCAATTTCAAAACTATTAAAAAGAACTTCCGGACTGGCCCGGTATGGGATACAGATATGTTCTCAACCAACCTGGTAGCCCATCCGTATCATGGTTCACTCTATTTTAACGCAGCCCGTAGTAACGGGTTAAACTTCTGGGAATCTATCCCTTTTACTTTAGGAGGGAGTTTGATGTGGGAGTTTTTTATGGAAAACGAACCACCTTCTACCAACGACCTGATAGCAACGACCTTTGGAGGAACAGCTTTAGGTGAAATCACGTTCCGTTTATCAGACCTGTTTCTGGATGACCGTACCACAGGAAAAGAACGTATCGGACGGGAAATACTCGCAGGAGTCATTTCACCGGTACGGGCAGTAAACCGTATCATAACAGGAGATGCATGGAAAAAAGCCGTAACAAAGGGCGTGTCTATACCCATGCACCCATCACGTTTCTGGTCAATTTAGGACCCCGATTTCTATATGAGCGGGAAGAATCCGGCAATAGTGCCACCAGTCTGAATCTGTCCGTACGGCTGGATTACGGTGAACCGTATGGCGACGATTTCTATTCGCCTTATGAATGGTTCCACCTGAAAGCAGGTTTTGATTTTTTCTCTAAACAACCCCTTATTACACAGGTGAATGCCATCGGTGCACTCTGGGGGAAAACCATCTGGAGCAAAGGTGACCGGGCTTTGACAACCGGTATATTCCAACATTTTGATTATTATGATTCCCAAATCAAAGGCCAACACGGAGAAATGGTATATCCCTACCGTATTTCACAGGCTGCTGCCGTAGGAGGAGGTTTGCTATATAACAAACGTTCGGAAGCAGATAAAATAGATGTATATGCTGAATTTTACCTGAACGGCATCGCGCTGGGAGCCAGCCAGACGGACTATTTCTTTGTAGATGAACGGGATTATAATCTGGGAAGTGGCTATAGTGCCAAGACATTTACCGGAGTAACCTACAACAAACAGTGGAGTTTCCTGCTGAATCTGGAAAATTACCATATCTTTACATGGAAAGGGTATGACCCTGATTTAGATCTGGAAAGTATGCCTAAAGAAATATATGAAACCCTGAATGTACAGGGAGATGCAGGCCATGCACGTCTCACCGTTTTTCCAACCCAGTTGGCCTATACTTCGCCGAAGCGTTGGAATATAACGTTAACGAACCGCTATTTCTCACGCCGTACCCATTACCGTTACCACGACGAGGTAAATACCTCTACCACTGATGTGATACTTAGCTTCGGAGTAAGATTATAAATCTATTCTTCCTTTTCATGAATTACCTTTTTAGGTAAACTGGTAATCCATTTACCCACCCGGTCATACGATTGAGAATCGTTATGCTGCCACGGATCTGAGAAAGACACATTTTCTTCCGGATCGCCATTCTGTTCCGGAAAGATAACCATCAGACTATTATTGTTGAAATATTTGGAAATCTGTACCGGTAAACGTTCAAACGATTTATCATACGAGATAAATCCACGACGGGCACTTACTACAACCAACAAATGGTCATAACTTACCTGTTTGGATATCAATAATAAATCTTCCCAGTTTTCCAGTTCCATATATTCACCACGAACACTACTATATTTCTTTAAAATATAGGCTTTGAGATGCTTCTCGGTTTCCGGATGACTATAGAACTGAGCCCGGCACCCAATCCGCACACACATCCTACAGATACGTTGTATCCATTTATAAAACCCCACCTCAAACTCTGCTTTCGGAGGAACTGCAACAACCACTTTCCGGATGGTATTAAAAGGCATCAAAGCTTTGACAATCATAATCTGCCGGTAAGTACCTTTCAGCAGATTTTCCGTCATAGGTCCCCAGAAAGTATCTACAATGGAGGCCTTGTGATGTAGACCGATAACCACGTCTGTTGCATTATACTCCTTCAGAGCATGTAAAATACCGGAAGCAATATTCTGGTCAAAACGAACAGTCGTATCCATTTCTACATCTACAGCTGATGCTACTTTAACCGATAGTTCCAGATTCCTTCGGCTACGCATAAGGGACGCTTCTGAGTTATTATTATCATTAATTACACTCATGGCCATCAACCCATCCTTCTGCTTCTTATCTTTCAGCAAAAGAGCTAACCCAATCAGATTTTCAATCGTATCGGGATTCGCTATAGGAATCAGAATTTTCTCTTTTTCCCGGGCTGTTCCCAGCATTTTATCCATTTCATCACTAACCGCTATTTTCTGGGCAGCCCTTTCTGTTACCAAAGAACTTATAATACAGGTAAACAAAATCATAACCACAGTTCCGTTCAGGACATCATCATTCAATAAAGCGACTCCCGGAGCTATCTCTATCTTATTACCAATCAATACAGCCGCCAGAGTAGCAGCCGCCTGCGCATTACTCAAACCAAAAATAAGTGAACGCTCATTCTTATGCATCTTAAAAGATTTCTGAGTCAACCAGGCAGCCAGCCATTTACTAAAAGTTGCTACAACGGTCATTACCAGAGCCACTTTCAGGGCTTCTCCTCCTGTAAATAAGGTACGTATATCAATCAACATCCCTACTCCGATAAGGAAGTAAGGAATAAACAAAGCATTTCCTACAAACTCCAGGCGATTCATCAAAGGCGAAACAGAAGGAATAAAACGGTTCAGCAATAATCCCACCATAAACGCCCCCAAAATACCTTCCATTCCTGCCAGTTCAAATAATCCCCCCCCAAGAATAACCAGGGTTAAAACAAAAAAGAACTGCATAACCTTATCTTCATAAGTGCGGAAGAGCCACCGGGCCAGGCGTGGTACCCCATAATTAAGAAAACAGGAAACAAAAGTTACTTTAACTGTAAGCATAACCCAGAACATCTGGTTAATCTCCCCTTTATACATACCGGAAATCACCGCCAGGATTAACAAAGCAAGTGCTACTGTTATAGCAGTTCCCCCGATGGTGATGTTTACACTTCTGAGACGGGTCAAACCATAACGGCTGATTATTGGATAAGCAATAAGGGTATGAGAAGCGTACATACTGGCTAATAAAATAGAAGTCGTTAAGTTATAATGAAGCAGTTCCATACTACTCCACACACCCAACACCATAGGAATAGAAAACGTAAACAACCCGAATACAAGGGATTTGATACGGTTCTTTTTAAAGTCTTCCATATCCATTTCCAGTCCTGCCAGAAACATAATATAATAAAGCCCCACCCTGCCAAAAAGCTCAAAGCTACTATCGCGGGCTAATATATTAAGTCCATCTTCACCAATAAGTACACCTGCCAGAATCATCCCGATAATGTGAGGAATCCGCAGCCGTCCTAACAACATGGGAGCAAAAAGAATAATAATCAGAACCAGGAAGAATATCCAGGTTGGGTCTGTCATCGGTAAATCAAAATTAAGATTAAGCCAGTCCGTCATGTTCATGTTTTACAAATTACTGACAAAATAACGAAAAAATAGGCTAATATCAGTAGGTTAATTCTATTTAATATTAGTAAGAATCATGTATTATCTATACTTTTTCGATAATTTTGCACCTACAAACTTTTTACTATCACGATGGAAGAATTAGAAAACAGCCCTTTAGATACACAACCAATTGCACAGGAAGAAAAAAAATCAACCCTTTCCATAAAGCCGGTTTTAAAAAAGGCCGGTTGGGGAATTTCCATTCTTTTACTCCTGTATGTGATAGGGTCAGTTGTTATGATTTATATCTCCCCGGATAATAATATCCGCCAGATTTATCTTATACCCAAAGATGCTGCTTTCATTTTTCA
>JAJBTP010000298.1:4061-6210 GCA_020860805.1 Tannerellaceae bacterium
TTCAAACATCCGAACCCGTTAAAGACTGGAAGAAATTCAGCAACAGTGATACCTGGAAAACCCTGAAACAGGCCAAAGCTTTTGATGAAGTAGCAGAGCAGGTAGCAGAAATGGATTCTATCCTGCACAGCAATAAAGCACTCTTATTCCTGGTAGGTAAACGGGATATGCTTATTTCCCTGCACAAAACACGCCCACGCGACTGGGATGCTCTCATCGTAATCGACCTACAGAAAGCTTCCAAAATAGATGTATTGAAAGACCAGATGGAAAACCTGATGAAATTATCCGGGAATGCCGTAACGAATCGCAAATACAAAGATTTTACGATTCTGGAGATGAAAGATACAGATACCAACGAAATACTACATGTAGCCTTTATCGATAATCACGTAGTAGCTTCTTATACGCCTCAATTGGTAGAAGCCTCGATAAACGAACGGGAAAATCCCTATATCGGACTACACCCGGCTTTTATGGAAGCCGAGACCCAGGTCGGGGATAAAGGACTATTCCGGTTATTCATCAACTACAACCAACTGACTTCTTTCATGTCTGTTTACATGGACGAAAAGAACGAATATATGGAAATGTTCAACCAGTCTATGGATTTTGCAGGGCTTTATTTTAACACGGATAAAGAAAAAAATGGAAGTAAAAGGATATACTTACCGGAAAGAAAATGCCGACCCTTATATCGCAGCCCTGCTTAATTCCGGTAAACATAAAATGCAGGCGCCTGCTATCTTATCAGCCCGTACCGCATTTTATACACATATTGGTTTCGATAATCCGGCTCGTTTTATCAAAGAATTTGAAACCATTACAGCCGAAAAAGATGAAAAAGCATACAACAGTTACGCATCTTCCCGTAAAAAGTTAGAAAGTTTCTTCGGTATTTCGATGGAAGAAAACTTTCTGAACTGGATGTCCGGCGAGATCGCTATCAGCCAGTCAGAGCCCTTGTTGGGACAGGAGCCGGATTTCATTCTGGCTATCCGTGCTAAAAGCATAAAAGAAGCCCGTAAAAACATGGACCTGATTGAGAAAAAGGTAAAAGGACGTAGCCCGGTTAGTATCAAAAGTGTGACCTACAAAAAATATGATATCAAATATGTAGAGTTAAAAGGTTTTTTCCGGCTCTTCTTCGGAGGAATATTTGATAAATTCGAGAAACCCTATTATACCTATATCGACGATTATGTAGTTTTCAGTAACAGGTCAGCTTCTATTCTGGCTTTAATCGAAGATTACGAGCAAAAATATGTTTTAAAAAACGACCTGGGATTTAAGAAAGCTTACTCCCACTACCCCTCTCAATCCACCCTTTTCCTGTATACGGATATCAAAAAGTTCTATCCGATGCTGACACCGATGTTAAATAGTTCTACCCGTTCGGAAATGAATACATATAGCGATGTACTTTTCTCTTTCCCCTACTGGACCATGCAGGTAACGGGCGATGGTGAATCAGCCTCCCTACACTATATTATGGATTACAACCCTTACAACCCGGAAAAAACAGTTGAAGTGATTCCGGAGGATTTTGATGAGGGAGATAAAGCACTCAAAGAAGATGCAACCACAGAAAAGCAGTTAATGAGCGAACTAAAACAATTCTACGTAGAGAAATTCCAGGGAAGCGTACTCCGTGAATTCTATCCGGAAGGAAACCTACAAAGTGAATCTGAAACCAAAGACGGCAAACGTCACGGACGATACCGTGAATATTATGAGAACGGCAACCTGAAACTCCGGGGTAAATATCACAGTAACCGGAAAGTAGGCACCTGGAAATATTATACCGAAGAAGGGAAATTTGATAAAAAAGAAAAGTTTAAATAAGCTCCTCCTGTAATTAAAAACAAAAACGAGACCAAAAATTTAGTCTCATTTTTGAAATTTTTATTTGATGATGGTGATTAATCTCCGGTTTTCATCCTCATGCGTATTATTAATTCCCCATACTTGTTTGCCATTCAGCTCTATTCCGGTACAAACTGTCATAGAGTTTTTTTATATACTTCTACAGTAAGAGTATCTACATCTAATTCATCCCATTTAAGATAGGATGTAGAGGTAGTATAATTTACATTAGGAAAAATTCTTAACGAATAGTTGTTATATTTGCCTTCAGGAGGAATTAAGA
>JAJBTP010000598.1 GCA_020860805.1 Tannerellaceae bacterium
AGTTATTGTATATTAGTGTGATAAAGTGTGTATGATTAAAAATAGAACATACACATTTTGTAGAAACCTACACGCGATATATTGTTTACCATACGAAGAGTGTATACTCTCGCTATCCGGAATAGTCAGATTTCTGCTTTCCGGTAAATATTTCCGCTTCCTTAAGTATTTTATAGTGTACACGCAAACTCAAATATAGTGTACACTCAACTAAAAATATAGTGTAGACTGTAGAGTCTGTTCGGTGTACACTGTAACAAACTTTTCCGCAGGAACACCACTACCCGGAACATGGGATAGTGATACCCGGAAGAGCAAGTGTAGCTACTTTCCTGCAGGATTTAATGGAAAAAATATATATACAGCATATACTCTATTGCTGAATTATATCTTTTGTAACCATTTTTCTACCTGTTCTTTGGCTGAAGTAGCGTTGGACCCGGAAACCACGAAACCATCGGCTATCGTTGCGTTGGGACAGAGTCTGGCCGTATCGGTAAAGCATTTGGCTTTGCCACCGCCTGCATGTGTACAAAAAGGAACTACCTTTTTTCCTGACAGATTATTTTCACTGAGGAAAGTGGCAATAGGAGGTGCAATAGTGCTCCACCAGTTAGGAGTTCCTATAAATATAACGTCGTATTCATCCAGGTTTTCTATCCTGCTTTTGAGTACGGGACGCACATTTGCATCAATTTCTTTTCTGGCTTGTGCCACTGTTTCATTGTAATCTTTCGGATAAGCTTTTTCCGGGATGATTTCGTGTATATCTCCCTGGGTAAGGGTTTGGATGTGGTTGGCTATTGCCCGTGTATTACCAGACCATGAATAGTAAACGATTAATACTTTTTCGTTGGAATTAAACAAGTTTGTTTTAGCTGTTGCAGCAGTTACTCCCATAGCAATAGCAGAGAGTAAAAAGTTTCTTCTTTTCATTGTGGAATTTAGTTTTTAATTGTTGTTATCGATGATACAAATTTGAAGATTCCTCTATGGAATTGTACTTTGTTTAGTATAAACGGGATAAATCAGGAACAGAAAGCGACAAACCGGGTTTTTATAAAGAATGCTTTTATTTTATTTATGTGGTGGGTAATTGTATCTTTGCATAAAACGAATCAGAGATGAAATTTTTCGAGTCACTAACTTCTGCCCGGACAGTACTTTGGGGGGGCTTTGATCCTTAGTGTGATTATTATTTATCCGAATATAGGGGATTTTATGTGGTCACTTTGCAGGCCCGGCGGTTGGCATAGGATGGAGTTGAATACCCCTTCTATCCTTTATTTTGTGTACCGGTATCTCTTTTTTGTTGGTTTGACCTGGATTTTGATCCGGATGAATATTCGGAAAGCAGATAAAAAACTAAAAGAACGGTTCTGGACTTCTTTTGGAGTTACTCTGGTTTCTTATGGCATATATGTAATGATAGGATTGACGGTTGAGTACAGAGTTCGCCTGGATTGTTTTACCCAGATGCTGATTCTGCAATTTCTGATTGCCTGGTTGATGCCTGTTTTAATCGGACATATTTATTATCTGACAGTTATTCATCAGGAGGCCGAGAAGGAGATGGAAAGACTCCGGACAGAGAGTTTGCAAAGCCGTGTAGATGCTTTAACCAATCAGATTAATCCGCATTTCTTTTTTAATTCTCTCAATGGTTTGACTGCGCTTGTTTCGGCTAAACGAAATGAAGAAACGGTTGAATATGTGGGTAAATTATCGACTATTTTCCGGTATATTTTACAGAGTGATAAGAAAGGGTTAGTGACGTTGGGTGAGGAATTACAATTCATGAATGCTTACCGGTATCTTTTTGAAGTACGCTACAGTGGAAAAATCTGTTTTGTAATTGAGGTAGACGAGAGTGGCCTGGATTTACAATTGCCTGTTCTTTCTTTATTACCGTTGGTTGAGAATATCATTAAGCACAATATTATTGATAGCGATCATAAGATGAAAGTTCATATTGGGCTTTCGGCAAAAGGTGAATTGGTTGTTTCCAATCCTGTTTACCGTAAATTCCAGATAGAGGCTTCCCATGGTATTGGCCTGTCGAATCTGTCGGCACGTTATAAACTGTTGATGGGTACGGATATTCAGGTCATAGAGGAGGAGGGAGTATTCCGTGTTGTTTTACCTTTAAAGAGGGCAGAAGATGAGAGTACTGATTGTTGAAGATGAAACGATTGCTTATGAATATTTGAGTGGGTTAATCAGACGGATTGATTCCGGAATAGAGATCGTAGATACCACAGAAAGTATTTCACAAACTGTAAACTGGCTCCGGGGTAATCCGGTTCCGGATTTGATATTTATGGATATTCATCTATCCGATGGATTGGCCTTTTCTGTTTTTGATTTGATTACGGTAGAAACTCCTATTATTTTTACAACGGCTTATGATGAGTATGCTATTAATGCTTTTAAAGTAAATAGTATTGATTATCTGCTTAAGCCGGCTGAAGAGGAAGATTTGAAAAAGGCAATTGAGAAATTCAAAAGGCTGACTTCACCGGAGAAAAATTATTATCTGCAACAACAGGCACAGGCCAATTATACAGGTAATTATTTTAATAAATTGCTGATATCTTACCGGGATAACCTGATTCCTGTATCTGTAAAAGATATTGTTTGTTTTTATACATCCGACCATCAGACGCAGATTTATACCGCGGATGGTAAACAATATCAATATAACAAAACGCTTGATTCGATTTATCAGAACCTGGATCCTAATCAGTTTTTCCGGGCTAATAAACAGTTTATTATTGCCCGTGAATACGTGAAGAATATTACTATCTGGTTTGATCGACGCCTGCTGATTACGTTGAGTGTGGAAGTTCCCGAACGCGTATATGTTAGTAAAAATAAGGCGTCAGAATTTAAAGAATGGATGGTGGTATGAAAAGTACGTTTATAAAGCTTCATCTTTCTGTCCTGTTGGCTGGTGCTACAGGATTATTTGGAAAGCTTATCACTTTAAATGAAGGATTACTGGTTTGGTACCGGTTGATGTTTACGGCTCTTCTTTTTTTATTGATTTTATTTGTATCCGGTAAAGTTCCACGGGTTACCTGGAAAGGTTTTTTGCGGATTGCTTTAGTGGGTTCCTTACTGGCTTTACACTGGATATTTTTCTATGGAAGTATCAAGGCTTCCAATGTTTCGGTAGGTGTGGTTTGCTTTTCTCTGGTAGGTTTTTTACAGCTTTGCTGGAGCCTCTTTTATTAAAACAACGGTTTTCTTTCCGGGAATTATCTTACAGTGTATTGGCTTTGATAGGCGTCACTCTTATTTTTTCATTGGATATTCGTTTCCGTACCGGTATTTATTGGGTATTGTTTCTTCTGCGCTGGCTGCTTTATTTACTATTTCTACCCGGGGAGTTAGTAAAATTTATCCGGCTAAAACGATTCTTTTATATGAAATGACAGGTGGTTTTATATTAGTGAGTTTTTTACTGCCTGTTTATCTTTATTTCTTTCCTGTTACGGATATACTTCCCGGCCGGCCGGATTTTCTGTATCTGCTTGTATTTGCTCTGTTTTGTACGATTGTTTTGCAAATGTTACAGATTCAGGTGTTGAAAGAACTATCGGCTTTTACTGTCAATCTGACTTATAATCTGGAACCTGTTTATGGTGTTATTCTGGCCATGCTTATTTTTCATGAAGCACGGGAGTTAAGTATTGTTTTCTATGCCGGTATAAGTTTTATCATTTTATCTGTATTGTTGCAGACCCGGAATGCCCGCAGGCAAATTAAACCTTCTTTAATGACGGATTAATGATTTTTTAGCCAATCCACCGGATATCTAAAAACAAACCTTCTCACATTCTGTTATACAAGAACTATCAGCATAGATGCTGGTTCTATCTTTGGATTATGGATACGAGAGACCGGATAGGACGGTAGGTAGTATCATTTTTTTGAGGATAGCCCAATTAGTAAGTCTGGACTACGTTGATAAAAAAGCCGTTTCACATCGAAACGGCTTTGTCTTTTTACAGAAGTGTAACCTTCTTTTTAGTTGACTTCTATCACTTCCTGTTTTGTACCCCAGTCAGAAGGCTGGTTACCCATTGTGATTTCCAGGGTACCTCCTGCTGCTATATCCTGGAAAGTCAGATAATACAGGTCATGATTTGTACCATTAAGTTTGACTGACTGGATATATTTGTTGGTTGCACTGTTATTATTTACAGTAATACGGAAGGTTCCCCCCTGTACTTTTATTTCTGCTGCATCTACTACCGGGCTACCTAAAATATATTTTCCTCCGGCTGGTTCAACCTGGTAGAACCCAAGCGCCGATAATACATACCAGGCTGACATCTGGCCTACGTCTTCGTTACCGGAAAGTCCGGCCGGTTCGTCAAAATACATTACATCCAGTACTTCACGTACACGGTCTGCCGTTTTCCAGGGTTGTCCCAGATAAGGATACATGTAGATAACATGATGGCTGGGTTCGTTACCATGTGCATATTGTCCGATTAATCCGCTGATATCCGGAGAGGCATGTTCGCCCAGTGAACCCTCAACGATAAACAACGAGTCCAGTTTATTAATCATTCTTTCTTTGCTGCCAAACAGGTCAGCTAATCCTTGTATATTATGAGGAACTAACCAGGTGTACTGCCAGCCGTTTCCTTCTGCATAGTCATTATCACGGTGTACTGACTCGAATGGATTGAACGGTTCACGGAATTTACCTGTAGAAGAAAGACCTCTCATAAAACCTGTTTCATTATCAAAATAGTAAGCATAGGCTTTACTACGGTTCAGGAAATATTCGTAATCTTCGGTTTTACCCATACTTTTTGCTACCTGTGCGATACTCCAGTCTGCCAGTGCATATTCCATACATTTTGAGAGACCTTCGTCTTCTTTGTCGTAAGGAATGTACCCGTATTCTTTCAGGTATTTTAATCCCCGTTCATCCAGCATGGCTGAGTTTTTCATCGCTTCGAACGCCAGTTCTTTATCAAAGCCATTGTATCCTTTTAATATAGCATCTGCCACTACCGGAATTCCCGGATTTCCTACCATACAATCTGTTTCGCATCCCATCAGGTGCCATACCGGTAATTTACCCTGTTGCTGGTAGATAGTTAGCATAGTATTGATTACATCGTTTACTTTCTCAGGATGGATGATACTCATCAAAGGATGGGCGGCCCGGTAGGTATCCCATAAAGAAAAAGTAGTGTAATTGACAAATGACGCATTTCTATGAATAAGACTGTCTGCACCTCTGCAATCACGGTTTACATCGCAGAATTCAGAAGGTGCAATCATCGTATGATACAAAGCAGTGTAGAAGGTACGAAGTACTTTGGTGTCGTCTGTTTTAATTTTGATTTTATTCAGTTCTTCATTCCATGCTTTATCTGCCTGTGCTATGGTAGCATTGAAATCCCATCCCGGCAATTCTGCCTGCATGTTCATTTTAGCGTTTTCGATACTGACCGGTGAAAGGGCTACTTTTACATATACTTCTTCCTTATCGGTCGTTTCAAATAATGCTTGTCCGTATATTCTTCTGGCTTTCAGTTCGGTTCCTTCTTTTATATCATTCGATTCCGAAACAATGAATTTGGTGATGGGTTTAGAAAATACAGCTGTAAAATAAACCCATTGGTTGTCCGACCAACCTTTTGAATTACGGTATCCGGATATAACTGTGTCATTTTCCTGTACCAGATACCCTTCGATAGGTGTATCCCAGCATTGTCCGTTTTCCAGGTCAATAATAACACGTGAACCGGCAGAAGCAGGGAAGGTATATTTATGAAAACCGACCCGCTTGGTGGTAGTCAGTTCTACATCAATCCCATATCTTTCCAAACGTACGCCATAATACCCGGCTTTTGTTTTTTCGGTTTCTCTGTTGAAAAGAGAATACATACCTGATTCGGGATCTTCTACATTTCCACGGCTTAATTTTACTTCCCGGGTGGTGGGCATCAGATTAATGTCTCCTAAATCTCCGATTCCGGTACCACTTAAGTGCATATGGCTGAATCCGATAATGGTAGAATCTGTGTAATGATAGCCCGAAGTCCAGTCCCAGGTTTGTGGAATGTTCGAAGGACCTAATTGTACCAGTCCGAAAGGAACGTTGACACCCATGAATACATGGCCGTGATCGCCGGTTCCAATGTAGGGGTCAACATACTGTGTCAGGT
>JAJBTP010000155.1 GCA_020860805.1 Tannerellaceae bacterium
TATTTGCACATACAAAAATATGTTCAAACATTTACTAAGCTTGATTTATCATGAAAGCAACTAATTATAACAGATATCCTTCTACCTGTATTCAGGGTACTATTATTCAGGGGTGGGATGCTATAGTAAACAACCTGCAATCCATCCTGGCAGATGCCAAAGTATTAGTGGTAGAGACCTATACTGGTATATACGAGGAGGAACTCCTTAACGCATTAAGCCGTTTAACGCCGGATTTACTGATTACAACCCGCGACCTCTTCAAATCAGAAGCAGATATCCTGGATATGACTAAACGGTTTATCACCAACGATTCTTTATTTGGGTATGTAACGAACCTGAATATGATAGATTATTTTGATGAAGAAAAACGGGTGAACGCTCAAAACAAAATCCTCAGCCACACAGGTACCACTATCATAGTGGGTTCCGGAGCCACACTGGTTGCTCCTGGCAAGGCAACGGTTGTGTATGCAGATATGGCCAGGTGGGAAATACAACAACGCTTTCGTAAACAGGCTGTATCCGCTCTCGGGATAGATAATAGGAGGGAAGCAGTCTCGTTACAATATAAAAGAGGGTATTTCAATGACTGGCGGATTTGCGATAAGCATAAAAACAAACTTTTTCATAAAGTAGACTACTGGCTGGATACTCACATCCCCAACCAGCCCAAAATGATAGACAAGGAAACCTTTATGAAAGGGATAAACCAGACTGCAAAAGGACCGTTTAGAGTAGTGCCGTTTTTTTTGACCCGGCTCCCTGGGGAGGCCAGTGGATGAAAAGAGTCTGCGGATTAGAAGAAAATGGTTCTAACTACGGATGGTGTTTTGACTGTGTACCCGAGGAAAACAGCCTGCTGTTAACTGTCAACGGAGTGCTCTTTGAAATGCCCTCCCTGAATCTGGTCTTACTCAAAAGTACTGAGCTGTTAGGAGAATCCGTAGAAGCCCGGTTCAGAAAAGAATTTCCTATCCGCTTTGACCTGTTAGATACCATGGAGGGAGGAAACCTGAGCCTGCAGGTACATCCTACGACCCAGTTTATACAGGAGAACTTTGGTATGCATTACACACAGGATGAAAGTTATTATATGCTTGATGCAGCTCCGGATGCGACAGTTTATCTTGGGCTCCGGGAAAACATTGATAAAGAAGAAATGATAGCTGATTTATACCGGGCGCAGGAAGAGAAAACGATTTTCGATGCAGAAAAATACATCAATAAAATACCTGCAAAGAAACACGACCACTTCCTTATTCCCGGTGGCACTATACACTGTTCGGGTGCCCAGGGAGTCGTTCTGGAGATTAGTTCTACGCCCAACATCTTTACCTTTAAAATGTGGGATTGGCAACGGTTGGGATTAGACGGCAAGCCCCGACCTATTAACCTCGACAGGGCAGTAGAAGTCATCCGGTGGGAAAGAGATACAAAATATGTAGACCACCATCTGCGAAATATCTGCCACATAGTGGATGAAGAGGAAACTGTTGTAGAAGAGAAAACCGGTTTGCACCCAAACGAATTCATCGAAACCCGCAGGCATCGTTTCACTACACCGGTAACACATCATACCAACAACAGCGTAAATGTATTGAACCTCACGCAGGGAGATGAAATCCTGGTAGAGAGTCCTACAAAAGCTTTTGAACCTTTTGTGGTACACTATGCCGAAACATTTATAATCCCTGCCACAATCGGGGAATATACCATTTCGCCTGCCGACCGGTCGGGCCGGACGGAATATATTACTATCAAAGCATACGTTAGATTCTGAGAAATATGGGGACAAAAAAAAACAGATACCTGAATATATTATTACCACTTCCTGTGCAGTTTCTTTGTGATGGGTATGGTAGACGTCGTGGGAGTGGCTACCAACTTTGTTCGCCGTGATTTTCTGTTGAATGATTTGACAGCCAGTATCATTCCAATGATGGTATTCTTTTGGTTTGCAGTAGTGTCTATACCTACCGGAATGCTGATGAGCCGGATAGGCAGGAAAAAACAGTACTGTTTGCCCTGCTTACCGGTACGGCAGGCATGTTGGTACCCTTCATTTCTTATACTTTCCCGGCTGTGGCAGTAGCCTTTGCCCTGCTGGGCATCAGTAATACCATCTTACAGGTGTCTCTGAACCCGTTGGTAGCCAGTGTGGTAAGTGGAGATAAACTGGCCGGTACCTTATCGCTGGGACAACTCATAAAAGCTATCTGTTCTTTCCTGGCACCCCTACTTTCCGGATTCACCGCTGTGTACCTGAACGACTGGAAACTCATATTCCTTATCTATGCTATTGTATCTATCCTCACTTTTGTATGGTTATATCTGACTCCTATTCAGACCCGGCAGGAAGTGGAAACAAACCGGGTTACTTTTAAAAGAACCTTTGCCCTGCTGGGTACCTCTTATATCTTCCAGCTATTCCTGGGTATCCTATTAATCGTCGGGATAGATGTATGTATGAACATTTATTCACCTCAACTATTGCTGGAGAGATTACAAATAGATATAGAATATGCCAATTTAGGAGTCAGCCTGTATTTCGGTGCCCGTATGATAGGCGCATTCACCGGTTCCATTCTGCTGATGAAGTATAACCCGGCCCGGTTTATGCGGTTGAATATGGTGTTTGCCTTAATCGCTTGTACCTTACTTATCTTTTTTGCAGACCCATGGATTCTGTTTGCAGCCCTATTTGCCATCGGATTCACCTGTACAAATGTTTTTTCCATTCTGTTTTCCTTTGCCCTGCAATACAATGAAAATGACTCTGACGCACTCTCTTCCCTGATGATTGTGGGAGTGGCCGGCGGTGCAGTAATTACTCCTGTCATGGGATTTCTGTCCAGTCAGTGGGGGATAGCTTCCGGTTTTGGGCTCCTCTTGCTATGTATCTTCTATATCTTTACTTTATCTTTTAAATCATCGAATTCATAACGCATATGTATACCGATAATCGTATCGTACTAACTTTAGATGCCGGAGGCACTAACTTTGTATTTACCGCCATCCGGAATTGCCGGGAAATTGTCACACCTATCACCAAACAGGCAGTCCCCACAGATTTAAACCAATGTCTGCAAAGCATAGTAGAAGGATTTGAAGAGGTACAATCCCGGTTAGAGGAGAAACCCGCAGCCATTAGTTTTGCCTTTCCGGGTCCGGCTGATTATGAAAATGGTATTATAGGCGACCTTCCCAATTTCCCGTCTTTCCGGGGAGGCGTAGCATTAGGTCCTTACCTACAGGAAAAGTTCCGTATGCCTGTCTTTATAAATAACGATGGAAACCTTTTTGCCTATGGAGAAGCTACCGCAGGTATCCTTCCGGAAATCAATCAGGCCCTACTGGCAAACGGCAACACCAAACAGTATAAAAACCTGATAGGAATTACCTTGGGTACGGGATTTGGTGCGGGCGTTGTTATCAACAGTACCTTACTTACAGGTGATAACGGTTGTGGTGGAGACACGTGGTGTTTCCGCAATAAATTTTATCCGCACCTGATTGCAGAAGAAAGCGTCAGTATCCGTGCTGTGAAACGGATATACAATGAACTATCCGGAGAAAATAACATATACTTAACCCCTAAAGATATATTTGATATCGCCGAAGGCAAAAAAGATGGCAATCTCCCCGCTGCTGTCGAAAGCTTTTCAAAACTGGGAGAAGCAGCAGGAGATGCCATCAGCCATGCCGTAACCCTTATCGACGGAATAGTGGTCATCGGAGGCGGATTAACAGGAGCCACCAAATACATCTTTCCCGCCCTGATAAATGAAATGAAAAACAACCTGGCTACTTTTTCCGGGCTTTCGTTCCCCAGATTACAGATGCAAATTTTTGACCTTACTAACAAAGATGACTATAGTGCTTTCCTCACCGGCGAAACACGCAGTGTTCCGGTTCCTGAAACATCCCTGACCGTACCCTATAACTGCCGGAAATCTACCGGCATAGCACTCTCCCGGTTAGGAACCAGTAAAGCCATCGCGATAGGAGCCTATACCTATGCCCTCAACCGGTTGGATAGGAAATAAGTTTGGGAAGTAATTGCTTTGTTGGTAGTTAAAATTGCTTGTTACTAATTAAATAGGAAAAGAAGAGCTGACCTGAAAGCCAGCTCTTCTTTGTTTTTTAAATGATGTGATAAATTGTATCATCGTTTTTGGTTGTAATAGCGTCGTACTGTGCCTGTGTACCAACCCACATATTGAGGTTACTGTCGTTTTGAGTATTTTTTATACTGGACGTGGTTGCCGAACTACCTGTAACACTAATATCATAGGAACCACTTAACCGCGCAGCCGCAATTGTACCTGTCAGTAAAGTAGCCGGAACAGCCGTTACCGGAATAGTAATATTAGCACTACCATCAAAACTGGTTGCTGTAGCTGTCACTCCGGAAAGACCGATTGTTCTTGCTGTAGTCAGTTTCGGTGCACTAACCACTGTGGTAGCAATGGAAGCATTGGCTGACCCATCAAAAGATGCGCTACCTGTTACGCCTCCGGTTAAAGCAATGGTTCCGGCTGTAGCTAATTTGGTAGCTGTACCAGCATTCCCGCTTATTGCTGTGGGAGCATCCACTGTTGTATAAATTCTATACCAGGCTCCCCATCCTGAAGTAGCGTAATAGTTTCTGCTGTAGGTTTTAGGTGTACCAACGGTATAAGTTGTTAATGTCTGCTTGGTTCCGGCATGTTTTTCTACTAATAATGAGAAAGCCTCGGAAACAGGACAGTTAGTCATGGTTACAACATGTGCATTGGCATCACAATAATACATACCACTTTGTGTATAATTATTTAAATTGGCATTTTGTGGTATGGCTGCCGGATACAGTGTACCAAAGTAATATTAGCGGAACCATCAAAAGATGTACCATTAATTGTTCTTGCGGTAGTCAATTTCGGTGCACTAACCACAGTGGTAGTAATAGAAGCATTAGCCGACCCATCAAAGGATGCACTACCTGTAACTCCTCCGGTTAAAGTAATGGTTCTGGCTGTAGCCAGTTTGGTAGCGGCTACAGCAGTTCCGGTGGAAAGCAGGAATGTACTTCCTTTAGTAGCATTTAAAATAGTACCCGTATTGTCCAGGTCAAGTGATGTAATTGCGTTACCGGTACCTGTCACACTCACAGTCTCTATCCCTTTTTGGGATAATTCCTGGATAAGAGCCGTATTGAGGGATACCTTTCCACTATTTAGCGTAAAATGGTCTTTATTATAGCTTGCAATACCTTGTACATCAACCGTTGAAACCGGAAGACCTACATAACTATCTGCCTCGAATGCGCCTGTGACCTGTGCTCTACCTTCTACATAGAGCTGATTTGAAGAAGTATTTGCGCCGGTACTACCAATTGTAAGCGAACCATTTTTATGAATAGTATACTTTAAAATTCCTCCCATGTAATGTCTTAGCTTCTCTCCAGTGTTCATTAATTCCAGGGAATAGAGTCTGTTATCTCCGGTAGCCGTATAGTCACTTCCGGAGCGGATACCTACTAATAGAGGTGTCTGCGAATTGTTATTTGTTATATCTACCTGTAATCCTGCAGGTTGTCCGGTATTCCAGGTCCCACCATTACTCCCTTTAGCTATAAAGCTACTGTTATTACTATAAGATGCCTCTACAAACTTATTTGAAGCTATGCTTCCCTCTACCTGTAATTTATGAGTTGGATTTGCATTTCCTATGCCCACATTCCCGTTGGCTGCTATGAATAGTCTTTTATTATCAGAATGTTCTATACCAGCACCAATGGAAATATATTGAAAGGTTGTACCATTATGATATAATGTCATACCTGCTAATCGTTCTTCTTCAACATACCAGTTAATACCTCTTGCTAAAGTTGTTTTTGAATGATAAGCAATAGAAATATTTTGACTGGCTACGTCATTCCAGGCATTACTAAGTGTTCCACAATTTCTTATATTCCTTGCTTCTGGTATAAGGTCACCATTTGTGCATAATCCTTCAGTGAAAGTCTGCCCTTTTACATATAATTTATAATCAGAGTCATAAGCCGTAGCTACATTGCTTCCTATAGTCAGCGCAGAAGGGGTATTGAGATGAGTGGGAAAAGCACCTATAGAATGGGTCTGATTTGTGGAGTTAGTTACATAAACCTGCACA
>JAJBTP010000246.1 GCA_020860805.1 Tannerellaceae bacterium
TGATGTTATCGAGTTCGCCGTTGTTGTAATACGGTTCATTTACGAAATCTCCATATTGCCCGTTGTAAGCAATGCGTCCGCGAATGGGGCTGGCATCTGCCGAACCTGTGATTTTAACTTTGACCCGTTTGCCTTCACTCAGGTATTTGGCAAAGTCTCCTTCTTCAAAAGATTGTTTGATGATGCGCATCAGTGACATGGCTGCGTTGGAGCGGCTGATATCATATCCTCCGGAAGGGAAATCTTCGTTGGCCGAGAAATTACGGTTGATTACTTCATACTGGTAACCAACTTTGTAGTTAAGGATTCTGTTACCGTCTGCATCTACACCGGGTACTACTTCCGTATTTACATTGATTTGTGTATTGTCGGTAATCAGTTTTTCTTCTTTGTTTTCTTCTACAATTTCCTGCGAAAGGTCTTGCAGTTTTATTCCTTCGGCACTTACCTGTTGCATGATTTCCAGTGGTACGAAGAAGTCATCGTCAGTCATAGCTGTCAGTTTCAAACGGCCGATATTGTCGTAGATATAGACTTTACCGGTTACTTCGTTTAATACTTCCACATAGGCAATTTCGAATTCATCTTTGTCATTAATCACGTACTGTGCATTGGCAAATGTGAAGTTGGATGGGTCGCTAAAGGCGGCTACGTCGTTTTGTCCTACCGGGATTTCGATGTCGGGCATTCCCTGGAATCCGATGCCTAATAATCCGGTTTCTGCACTATAGTCTTTGGCAAATGGATTATCGATTGCAATCCGGTCACCGGCCAGACGGGTGGCTGCGTCTACGGAAAACAATTCCAATTGGCGGGCGCGGGTTTCATCGTTTACACGGATACGGTATTCTTCGAGGGTTTCATCCTGCATCATTTTTATCCATTCGTTCATTAACTGGTCTACTTCCTGATTGATAAGTTTTCCGTAGAAAGGGTTTTAATCCATTTGTATTCCAGTATACAATTTCATTCCGGCGGTTGGATAACAGGTGGTTTTTATCCTGTACTACATTGCCGAAGAAGCTGAGGTTTACGACTCCTTTATTGTCCGGAATACTTTGGGTAATCTCTTTAGTACGTAGATTCAGGATAATGATATTTTCGTCTGCCTGTACGAATGCGAGGTATTTATCGTCCTGGTTAAAAGCGGAAAGATTTACCGGTGTATCGGATTCGAAAGTGTAGACCGGTTCCCAGGTACGGGTATTCCAGATGGTTATTTCATCATTTGCATGGGCTGTTGCCATCATGGAACCGTCTGTAGAGAAGGAAATTGCTTTAACAGCTCCTTCTGTGGCCAGCTGTTTCCGCATGGCCTGGGTTTCGAAATTCCAGATGTCGATGTTGTTACCCCGTGCAGTTGCAATGAAGTAGTTATCGGGGCTCATTTTAATGATTTCGGCAGATGTTTCTCCTTCGAGTACGAATTTGAGGGAATAATCACGGGTATCATATACCAATAATTCTCCCAGGTTGGTACCTACTACCATATTCCGGGCATCCAATCCGTAACCGATGGATATGGCTGACGGTTTTCCTTTAAGGCCTTTTCGTTTGTCTTTTATTTTATGGAGTAAGGTAGACTGTTTGTCACAGGAGTAAATATGGACCCGTCCTTTTTTGTCGATTACTCCGATAGAGGCGGCTGACGGATTAACGGCCATGGCTCTGATTTTCGGCAGGCTGAATACGATCCGGTCTCCGTAAGTACAAACGTCTTTTCCATTGTAATACATAATCCGGTATGAGGTATTTTCCAATCTCTCAATCCGGCTTTTTTTGTTTGTATACTTTTAGCTCTTCTACCTGTGAAAAGAGTGGTGTACACAAACAGCCTAAAAGGACTATAATAGCTGCTTTCTTTTTCGTTTGTTTGTTAATCATATAGTTCATCATTTTTTAGTTCAGAATATCTTTTGCCAGATTAAAGGTTTTTGTTGTATGGTTTTTGTCGTAATCGAACAGTAGGTCGCCATTTTTCCGGTAGAGTATTACATGGTTTAGTTTAAACCAGACGATGGCAGCGCCTACTTTGACTCCGTCAATGATTTCCAGTTTTACATCTTTGGACGGGAGATGGCGTAGGTTTACTTTACTACCGCTCTGGATGCGTACTTTATCAAAACTAACGGGTTTACCGTTTCCTGTTTGTACGGTGATAACTCCGCTTTCGTTGACTACCAGCGAAATGCCTGCTATATTTTTGTAGATGTTCGGACAGCGTTGTTTGAAGGTTGGATTGTATTTATCCAATGCAGCTACAACATCTTTGCCTTCTACTACCTGCCCGGGATTGTTCAGCATTTCGATAAATGCAAATACACCTGCAATAGCACTATCCGTATTATCGGCTATCAGTTTATTATTAATGTTATGTAACATGTCCGGTACGGCTGCTGAAGCGATCGAGTGGGTTACATTTGCGCTGGCGGTAGCTATGCCTTCTCCGCTGATAATACCTGATAGAGTGAGGATACCATCCTTATCGACTAAGGCTACTGTTTCCATTTCGGCTGTTTCCGGAAACCGTAATTCATTTTGTATGCTACCGTCTGATGCCAGTGTATACATGTAGGCTCGGGTTTGCGGGGTATCCTGCGCCTCGTATCCTTGTAGCCATTTTACCTCTCCGGTAGGGGATAGGGCGGCAAGGAATAATAATTTATCTCCGGCAATGGTTTGTTGGTTTCCTATCGTAACCGATATGGTGGCCTGTCCGGTAATATAAATGTTACCGTTTGCTGTAAATAATGCGGGACGGTATAGGCCATTGGGTGTCCGGATGATATGCATCCAGTCAAATGTACCATTTGCATTGGTTTTACCGATAAAGGGTTGGGTAGGGCCACTCTGTGTGTCATATCCACATACATAATATTTTCCGTCTGAAGAAGGAATAATATGCCCTTTGGATGAAGCGGGGAAGCGGCCTTGTGCAAAGAGTTGTTCCCACAGCATGTCTTCTTCGGTTTGTTTACGGAAGTTGGCCTGTACCGGAATAATCTCGGCTGAAACACCTTCGAAGTTACTCATGGCCATTCCTACCAGAGAATTGATATAAGTTGGGTCACAGGAGAGGTATTCTCTTCCTTCATATGTATAGCGGTATCCGTTTCCTTTATATCCATCCAGGTGTACGGCTGCTGAGACGTGGTTTGGATAGAATATTCCGATGCTAGGACAGTTGAGAAGGGCTTCTACCATATGTGAGAAGAGGACCGCCCGGTCTTCACAATCACTGTATGGATAGGCGATGGTCTCTTCTGCAAAGAAATAACGTTCACGCCCGAATTGTTCATCATCTGTCATATAGGGGAGTGCCTGGTAAATAAAGTCGAGCAGGAGTTGTACCTGGTCTTCTTTTTTTCCAGTTCTGTAAGGATGGGCATAAAGTGTGTATACAGGTCTTCTTTGAGTTCCCAGGAAAGGGATGCATCAAAATAGACACCTATATCTGTTAACGGATATTCATTGAAAAAGTCAATCAGTCCTTGGTTATACCGTAAAGGGAAATTGTAACTTTTGCGGTTGAAAGTGAAAGCTACCGGACGTTCTTTGATGGCTGACCCTGTCAGGGATGGTGAGCTGGTTAGCTGTAAATCCAAAGGACGATTCCCTTCGGCAAATTCACCGTTGTAGGTGCGCAGATTACCTTGTACCGGTTGCATAGCAAAATAACGCATCCCTTCTTTTTCAACATAGGGTATTTCATATACTCCCTGTTGGAAGGGTAGAAGGAGTATGACTTCGTTTCCTGCCATTCCCAGGCGTGCCCGGTAACCTCCTTTATTCAGAAGGAACCAGGTTAACAACCGAGTGGATGTTACATCCCTTTGATAAGCTGAAGCTGCGAAACCGGAAACTAACTGGTAGAATCCCCAGTCATTTAATCCCATTTTCCTTTGTGCGGCAAAAAGCGAATTCAACAATGGGTCATATGTTGTATCGGCTAATTTTGCCCAATAGGCTGCAATTTCTTTTTCCTGTATCGAACCAGTAAAGGATAGGGTGGAACTTTTGTCGTATTCTATTTCAACCGGTGTGCCATAGAAGGTAAAGGTATAGGTAGATAGTCTGGAAGGAGTTTCCCCTTTCGGTACACGGACAGGTGCCGGAGGGGGTGTTTTACCCGGTGGCACAGGCGTCCCATTCAGTTGAGTTGGGGTTGGCCGTTTATCGTCAGGAGTTGCTGTAGGAACTACCGGCGGTTTATTGCCTTCACGGACAGTTCCGTTAAAGAGTTGAAGTTCCTGCCAGTTTTTTTCCAGCATTTCCTGAAAGGCTTTATCCTGTTCGGCTACGAATTGATGGAAATCGTTTTGAATTTGTTCGGTGAACAGATTCATGTCCATTTGCATGCCTGAGAGCATCTCGTCCAGCTCTTTCTGTAAATCGTTTCCTATTTATGCCTGTATACCTGTATAGAACAGGCATGAACAGATGCTTAGAATAATCCGTTTCATTGTAGTAGTGGTTTAATCCGTGATTTGCAACATCTGCATCGCTGTGGCACGGTCACGGGCGGGTATACTATATACCCATTTTAATACGTTTTCAAACGTTACATTTTTTTTCAGTATACGGTATATTCTGACGGGTTGCGACTAACAGCAGGTTGATACGTTCTGCAGTCCGGTTGTTAGTGGTGCGCATTAATTCGTATTTCAATCCGTTACCGGGGAAGAATTGTTGCTGGTTTGCTGCAAAGATACGTGGTCCTTCTATTTCATTAGGAAAAACAAGAGAACCTCCCTGGTCATCAAACCAGAAAATGGTAAGATACGCATCCCGGTTACGTGGAGTAACTGAAAAACTTAATCCTGAACCATTTTTATAAGCTGCATCAATTCCTTCAACCTGTAATACGAATTCCCGGTCTGTCTGGTCGTCTACTTTGACAACGGCACTGATAGTTACCACTTTGGACAGCGTTTGAGTAGCCGGGTCCCATTGGTTGGTTACTTTTTTATCGGTCAGATTCATCATTCCTCCAATAGCCAGTGCGTTGACCTGTGAATATACTTCGTAAAACTGATTGTTTTCATTTTCTGATACTTGTCCAAAGGCTGACCATACTTCTTCAAACACGCCTGCTTTTTGCAATGCTTCTTTGCGGGCTTCCATCAGGGCTTTCTCTTCAGCCTGACGGGGTGTGATGTCGTCACTTACGGTCCAAATGCCTGTACAACCCTGTACTTTAACCTCTTTTTGAGCGGTCATAATACAGGGTAAAAGTATCAGTATGAAAAGGAGCATTAATCTCTTCATACCTGCATTTTTATTTTCTGAAGCTTTGGATTAGTTGATAATTTTATCCAGTTGGTTTGCCAGTCCGTCGGCCCGTTTGTTAAGGTCGTCACGAATAGCGTCACGGGTAATTTTAAAGGCTTCGTTAGAATCGTACCCTAAAGTTACCTGGCTTTCAAAATTACCGGTAGGTAACTGGCGGTATACTTCCACAACCGGAATTACCTGTCCTAATTTACCGGATATAATGGTTTTACTGGTACTTACTACGGAGGTAATGGTTTCTGCATCTGCCGGACTCATTTCCTGGTTGGCTACTTTCATTTCTATCATTTGTGCTAACTGGCTTTCCATCTGTCCTACCAGTTCCAGTTTTGCCATGTTGGTGGCCTGAAGTTTTGCTGCGTTTTGATTACCTGCTACTGAATTGGATGTGGTTAAAATATATTTAGGACCCATATCTGTCAATTCATACTGCATTCTCCATGCGCGTTCCAATTGTTTGTCCATTGAAATTTTACCGATGGGTACTGTGTAGCCTAATTTGGCCAGTTTCTTAGCTTCTTTACGGGCTTCTTTGGTGGCTTTCTGGTTAACCTGCTTGTTGACGATTTCATTTTTCTTTTTTTCGTCAGCATACATTTTTTTGTCTCTTTTGTACTTTGTGCGTATCCGAATGTTGCCAGTGACAACATACATACAAGTAGTAAACATGCTTTTCTACACATAATGATGTATTTATTAGTTATTAGGAATGTTGATTTTTTCTCGCCGAAAATAGTAAATTAGCTCAAGTTTATTTAGGTTTGTCAAAATGTATAATTTTCACAAAAATAACATAAGTAACTAAATTAGCAAAGGAAAATTAAAATATTTGTTTTATTATTTCCGGATTGTTAAAGGA
>JAJBTP010000475.1 GCA_020860805.1 Tannerellaceae bacterium
ATTTTAAGGAAGCCTTCCTTTTCTTTCTAATTGATTTCTAATAGTTATTTAATATGTCTCTAACAACCTTGCCAAAGTACTCTCCCTGCCTTTGCACCGGAAAACAAATAACACCGAAAAAGGAATCGTTGAAAGTCTGATTTTTCACTTTTCACTTTTCACTTAACATGGAATAGATTATGGTTAAAAGAAATTGGAACTTTGGCATTCTTATCTTAATGATAATGTTAGCTGCCTGTGGAGGGAAAAAAGAAGAAGAAGCAAATGTAGCCTACCGTTTGCAAGGAAACAATGTCTGGGTAAATCCGGAAGATGTATTAGCCGGAAAATTAATAACAGCAGAAGTTTCGGAAGAACTCTATTCAAAAGAGATAGTTACGGCAGGAACTATTCAGCCTATTACCACCCAATATGCTTATATTGCTCCTCCATTTGCCGGACGAATCACGAAATCATACGTTTCACTGGGACAAAAAGTAGAGGCTAATACCCCTCTGTTTGAAATTATTTCAACTGATTTTATTGAAACTCAAAAAGAATTCTTTCAGGCGCAATCGGAAAAAGATCTGGCACTGAAAGACATGAAAAGAAAAGAAGATCTGTTCAACAATGGCGTAGCTTCCGAAAAAGAGTTGGAAGAAGCTGTAAACCTTTTAAAAATTGCTGAGAAAGAGTATGAAAATGCTTTTGCAGCTTTACAAATCTATCATGTCAACGCGGAAAATATGGTATTAGGTCAACCGCTGATTATCCGGGCTCCCATAAGCGGGCATGTAATAGAAAATAATGTAGTAACAGGATTGTATTTAAAAGATGATGCCGAACCGGTCGCAATTTTAGCCAACCTGAATCAGGTATGGATCACGGCACAGGTAAAAGAAAAAGATTTACGATTTATCCATAAAGATAGTGAATTGGTGATCGACATTCCGGCTTATCCGGAAAAAGTGTTGACGGGTAAAGTTTTTCATATTGATGAAGCTATTGATGAGGAAACACGTTCAGTAAAAGTATTATCTGTATGCGATAATAAAGATACATTATTAAAGCTGGGCATGTATGTAACTATCCGTTTCAATGATATAGCACGTAATTGTCTGGTAATCCCGGAAAAAGCACTTTTACAGGATGAAAAACCAACTTTTGTATTTGTTAAAACCGGCGATAATACCTATCAGAAAACACCTGTAGAAGTTGATATAACAAAAAATGGTAAAGCTGTCATTACCTCCGGATTAGAAAAAGGGCAGTTTGTGATTTCTGAAGGTGGATACTATTTAAAATAAAAAATTATGAACAAGTTCTTTTTAACAACAATACAAAAGAGATGGGTGCTACTGGCACTGTTCATCTTACTGTCTATTTTCGGATACTACTCATGGAGACAACTCTCTATTGAAGCTTATCCGGATATCGCTGACGTAACTTCACAGGTAGTTACACAGGCACCGGGCTTAGCTGCCGAAGAAGTGGAACAACAGATTACAATTCCACTGGAAAGAGCTCTGAACGGACTACCGGGAATGCACGTTATGCGTAGTAAGAGTACATTCGGTCTTTCGATGATTACGATTGTATTTGAAGATGGTATTGAAGACTACTGGAGCCGTCAACGGGTACAGGAACGTATTACTGAGGTAGAGCTTCCGTTTGATGCGGTTGCTGAATTAGACCCATTAACCTTTCCGACCGGAGAAATATACCGTTACATTATCGAAAGTAACCAACATTCATTACGTGACTTAACAGACCTACAAAATTGGGTTATTATCCCCCGTATCAAAGAAGTGCCGGGCGTTGCGGATGTGAGTAATTTTGGGGGGTATTACCACACAATACCAGGTAGAGATAGACCCGCAAAAACTGGAACAATATCATATTTCACTGGATGAAGTTATCGAAGCAATCGAAAACAATAACTCAAATGTAGGTGGTAGTATTCTGAACAGAGGGGAACTGGGATATGTTGTCAGAGGCATCGGGCAAATTTCCTCTCTGGAAGATTTAGGAATGATTGTGGTAAGTTCAGAAAAAGGAGTACCTGTTTTCCTGAACGATTTAGGAAAACTAAAATATGGCAATCTGGAACGTAAAGGTGTTTTCGGTTATACAGATCGTACCCGGGAATATTCCGAAAGTATTCAGGGAATTGTCTTACTATTAAAACATGAAAACCCTTCCCGTGTATTGGCTGGTATCCGTGATGCCGTAGAAGAATTAAATAATGAAATATTACCTAACGGTGTACATATCTATACCTTTTTGGATCGTACCGAACTGGTAGATACCACTCTTAACACTGTATCACGTATGCTGCTGGAAGGAATGGCACTTGTTATTGTTGTTTTGATTATTTTCCTGGGTAACTGGCGTGGAGCCATCCTGGTGGCCGTAACGATTCCGGTCTCTATGCTTATTGCTTTTATTCTGATGCATCTGGCCGATATTCCGGCAAACCTTTTATCCTTAGGAGCCGTAGATTTTGGTATTATTGTAGATGGTGCTATTGTAATGATGGAAACCATTTTAAAGAAAAGAGAGGACCATGAGGGTGAAAAATTGACGGAAGTTTCCATAACCCAACGGGTTGCTTTGGTTGCTAAACCTATTATATTCTCAACTATTATCATTATCACAGCTTACCTTCCTCTGTTTGCTTTTGAAAGAGTGGAACGAAAACTGTTTACACCTATGGCATTTACTATTAGTTATGCCTTAATCGGAGCACTGTTAGTAGCTATACTGGTCATTCCGGGTGTCGGATATGCTTTATATAGGAAGCCCAGAAAAATCTACCACAACCGATGGTTAGAAAAACTGACTGAAAAGTATTCGGCAGTTATTGAATATATTACTTCCTATCCCAAAAGGATTTTAATAATAATGGCAGTTATCTTTACAGGTTCCATTATTTTATCCATTACGGTTGGTAAAGACTTCTTACCGACATTAGATGAAGGTTCCATCTGGTTGCAGGTTAACCTGCCTCCCGGCATATCGGTAGAGAAGTCCAGAGAGATGTCAGATACCCTACGCCACCGTACAATGAAATATCCGGAAGTTACGTATGTGGCAGTTCAGGCCGGACGTAATGATGACGGAACAGACCCTTTTACTCCTTCACACTTTGAAGTATCAGTAGGGATAAAACCTTATAAAGAATGGCCACGGGGTAAAAGAAAAGAAGATTTGATTGAAGAACTAGCTGCAGAATATGCTTCTATGCAAGGCTATATAGTTGGATTCAGCCAACCTATGATTGACGGAGTAATGGATAAGATATCAGGAGCGCACAGTGAACTGGTTGTTAAAATTTTTGGGAATGATTTCAGAGAAACACGCCGTATTGCAGAAGAAGTATTAGCAACTCTGCAGGAAGTAAAAGGATCCGTGGATTTAGATATCGACCAGGAACCACCATTACCTCAATTGCAAATTCACATGAACCGGGATGCAATTGCCCGGTATGGTTTAAATGTCTCAGATGTAAACAACCTGATAGAGATTGCAATCGGCGGTAAAGCCATTTCACAATTATACCAGGGAGACAGAGTCTATGATATCACCTGTAAATATAAAGAAGATACGCGTGACACTCCGGAAAAAATCGCGGGATTGATGCTGACTACAGCAAATGGCTCAAAAATACCTTTATCACAGGTAGCAGATATTAAACTGAGTACCGGAGAAAGTACCATTACCCGTGAAATGAATAAGCGACATCTGACTGTTAAACTCAACTTACGGGGCAGAGACTTAGGCTCTTTCTTACGTGAAGCACAGGCAACAATTGAAAAAATGTACAGTACGATCATCATAACTACCGGATTGAATGGGGTGGGCAGTTTGAAAACCAGCACCGTGCTTATTCACGGTTAGCTATTATCGTACCACTGGCATTAGCTATCATGTTCATTCTTTTATATCTGGCATTCGGAAAATTCCGGCAGGCTACACTTGTATTGACGATTGTTCCGCTGGCTCTTTTTGGTGGTATGTTAGCCCTGAACCTACGGGGAATGACATTAAACGTATTCTCTGCGGTTGGATTTATTGCTCTTTTTGGTATTGCTGTTCAAAACGGGGTAATCATGATATCTCATATGAATGCACTGCGTAAAGAAAACGGAATGGACTTATACAAAGCTGTTACCAATGGAGCACGTCATCGTTTCCGTCCTATTCTGATGACTGCCACTACGAGTGCCCTGGGATTGCTTCCTGCTTCTATGGCTACGGGTATTGGTTCCGATGTACAACGTCCACTGGCGACTGTAATTGTATATGGTTTGATTTTCTCTACCGCTATTACACTCTTTATTCTTCCATCCATATATTATATGGTTGAAAAAAGATTTGGAAACACAGATATACAAACAGACACTGTAAATGAAAACGAAAATGAAAAATAAATATACACTGTTTTACCTATGCTTTTTTATTAATATCTTCTGTTCTCTAAAGGCTGCAGAAGTAATTCAAGCACCTTATACGATTAAATTACAGGAATATCTGAATCAGGTAGCCACCAATAATCTGGATTATATTGCTGAAAAATTCAATATACAGATTGCAGAAGCTGAAATCATCGCAGCTAAAGCTCTTCCGGACCCGGAAGTTGAATTCGAAGCCGGCGAAGAATACTACTCGATTGAATTAAGTTATGACCTTGAACTGGGGGGGGGTAAAAGAAGGGCACGCGTACGGCTGGCACGTAGTGAAGCCGAACTGGAACGGCTGGCTGTAGAATTCTTTTTCCGCGAATTATCGGCAGAAGCAGCCGATGCCTTTCTGGAAGCGCTCAAAGAACGGGAAATACTTCAATTCAAAAAGAGTTCATACGAATACATGTATCAGTTAAGTAGTTCCGACAGCATTCGCTTTAAATTAGGAGAGATTACCGAGAATGATGCCCGTCAGTCTAAACTGGAAGCTGCATCCCTGCTCAATGAAGTGTATGAACAGGAAGTAGCCTATCAATCTGCTTTGATTCTTCTGAACCAATATATGGGACAAACACCGGAAGTATTACCACAACCCGAAGGTAGCCTGGAAATTCCTTTTCAGGAGTTTGAACTCTCTATCCTATTAAGACATGCATTAGATAACCGCCTGGATTTAATGGCATCTCTGAAAAACTCAGAAGTAGCACAGAACCAGCTAAAACTGGCTAAAGCAGAACGCCGGATTGACCTGGGTATCATGGTTGGATATGAACGTGACTGGAGTGGATTTTTTCCCGAACGCGATATGTTGAAAGGTGGAGTTACAATTCCTCTTCCTTTTTCCAACATTAATAAAGGACAAATTAAAGCAGCCCGGTATGCTATGGAAAAAGTAAAGTAGAAGCACAGGGTATTGAATTACATATACAGGCTGAAGTAGCCCAGGCTTACTATAATTATGAATCTATGAAAAAACAGGCAAAACAATTTAATTCTGTCTTATTGGAAGATGCCCAGAAATTACTGGATGGAGTTGTTTATAAATATAAACGGGGAGAAACCGACATTCTGGAAGTATTAATTGCTCAACGTACTTATAACGAAATCATGGAACAATATATTGAAACATTGAAAGGATTCCGTTCCTCCTTAATAGAATTAGAGAGAGCATGTGGATGCTCTCTCTGAAAATAAAACCTCTGTAATACGGTTTCAATAACCCCATACCCACAGACCGGTTACAGAGGTTAGACTGTATTCAGGCCACTCCTACTTTTATACCTGTGTTAGTATTTATTGCGGCCCGTTGTTTTAACATAGTATTTATGACTTCAGCCTGATTAATAATTATTTTATTCAAAGATTCTATAATTTCCCTAAGTTGTTCATCATCAGGATACTTTTTTATCTGAAGATTCATATAATTTACTAATACACGGTACGCGTCGTCCGCTGCATGTCTGTCTTCAAGTAAATTATGCCTGGTTGATGTAACCGGGATAGCATCCCGTTCAAGAATTAATTTTCTTAACTGGTTATTTATTTTTTCAGATTTCTTACGTAGGTGGAAATACCAATCAGTAATCTTTCCTTTTCTGTCAGAAAATCTTCCAATGCATCTACCAATGTAAAAATTTTATCATCTTTTTCTTTTACAGTTACATGTTTGGATGTATAATAATAATCCAATACAATA
>JAJBTP010000333.1 GCA_020860805.1 Tannerellaceae bacterium
ATATATGGAAATGAAATTTGATATATTGAATCTAACTTATGGGGATATACAGGATGTAGTATATGAATATGCTGTTTTACCCTGGGGAGCTACTGAATCACATAATTATCACCTGCCTTATCTGACTGATTGTTATACTTCTTATCATATTTCAGTAGAAGCTGTCCAAAAAGCTTATTTGCAGGAAAAAGTAAAAGGTATGGTTTTACCTCCTATTCCTTTTGGTGCCCAGAATCCCGGACAGCATACATTACCCTTTTGCATTCATACCCGGTATGAAACTCAGAAAGCTATCCTTACGGATATTGTGACTTCTTTAAACCGGCAGGGAATTAAAAACTATGCATCATTAATGGACATGGAGGGAATAATTTCAAGCCCATGATTCGTGACTTGGCTATTGATTATCCTGATTTTATCATTGTAGCCAGTGATTGGTTTATAGTTGTACCCGGTAAGGAATTGTTCGAAGAAAAGGGTGATCATGCAGATGAATCAGAGACTTCTGTGATGCTTCATTATTGCCCCGGGTTAGTTGATATGAAAAAGCGGGTGATGGTACTTATACACCTTTCCGGTCTCAGATGCTACGGGGAGGTGTAGCCTGGATTCCCCGGAACTGGGGAAAGGTTTCATCAGATACAGGTATCGGTAATCCATATAAAGCAACTGCTGAAAAAGGACGCAGATTTGCTGAAGCTGTAACTAATAGATTAGCACAGTTATTTGTCGAGGTAGTGAAAACGGATATTTATCAGTAAGAGAAACTATTCCTATTCTTAATCAATGCTTCATCCGGTATTCTTTAGGTGTCATGCCGGTATGCTTCCGGAAATAACGGGAGAAAAAAGACTGATTGGGGAAATTTAATTCGTTGCATATCTCCTGTATAGCCATATCTGAATTTTCTAACAGGAACTTTATAATAATGATGGTTCTCTCAGCAATCCATTGGGTAGGTAGTTTCCCGGATTTCTTTTTGATAATAGTGGAGAAATGACGGGGAGTCAGGCAGGCTTCTTCCGCATAAAATTCGACGTCCCGGTGCTCCCGGAAGTTTTTGGACAATGAAAATGTAAAATTGCGGAATATTTGTTCCTGGCGGGATAGTTTCCTTTTTTCGGTAGGTTTTAGTTGAGCATACAGAGAAAGTACTTCCAGCGACATCAATATCAGTAATGTATCCCGTATTTCAATCGCTAAAGGACGGTGTTTATCGGCTAACCGGTTTTTAGTGAAATTATAGATCTCTTTTACGTTCTTTAGTTGTTCATCATCCAATGCCAGGCAGGGATTTTCCTGGATAATATCCATATAGTCTTCAACGGGTTGCAGCAAAGTAAGTTTTTCCAGAAATTCAATTCCTGCCGTAATAGCTGTGACCTGTAAATCCTCTGTATATTCCAGAATCTGGATAGCCGTAAAGGGTAATAACAGGCAAAAAGTTCCCCGCCGGATAAAGTGAGTATTCATATCAATTACCATTTTACCTTCTCCCGACTGGCAAATGAACAAAACGACACCGGCATCCAGAATTTTAGGATTCCTGTTCCACAGTTCCGGATTTTCTAATAGAGAAGGGGCAAAAGTCAGAAATTCGAAATTAGGCGGGATGTCGTTGACTCCATCCGGATTGACAATAAGAGATTCAAAAGGCATAATTGTAGAAATTAGTGTTTTCGTCAAAATTAAACATTAAAATGGCTTAATAGAAACCTGTGGGAAATAAAAAACTACAAATAGGACATTTTAACATACTTATTCGTCGTTTTCGTGGAAGGGCTTTCCTATACCTTTGTGTTACGAAAAAACATATACATATGAAACAGTTTATCTTTCTGACAGCTTTGTGGTTGGTTTTTACCGGATGTTTATCTGAAAAACAGGAAACCATTCCGGTAAAAAGTGTAAAGACCGATACAGTACAGGTATATGGTGCATTACCCAGTGTTACTTTTCCCGGTAAAATTATTGCAGCCTCGGATTTGAACATTGCTTTTCGTGTCAGTGGCCCTATTCTTAACATGCATGTAGAGGTAGGTTCATTTGTCCGGAAAGGGCAGGTATTGGCAGAGATAGATCCTCGTGATTATGAAACCCAACTGGCTGCTACCAGGGCGGAATACCAGCAGATTAAAAATGAATCGGAGCGTATCAGACAGTTATATGAAAAGCAATCTGTAGCTCCGAATGAGTATGATAAAGCCCTGTATGGATTGCAACAGATAACGGCTAAATATGAGGCACACCAGCATGCACTGGCAGATACCCGCTTAACAGCTCCCTGTGATGGCTATATACAAAAACGGTTGTTTGAACCCGGTGAGACAGTAAGTGCCGGATTACCGGTACTTTCTATGGTAAGTGCCGGGATAGCAGAAGTAGAAATTAATATCCCTTCAACAGATTATATACGCCGTGACCAGTTTGATTCCTACACATGCCGGTTTGAAATTTTCCCGGATAAAGAATTTCCCCTGGAACTGATTGGAATTACCCATAAAGCCAATCAAAGCCAGTTATATACCATGTGTTTCCGGCTGGCCGGTGAAGATAAAAATAAGCCGCGTCCCGGTATGACTACGATGGTTACTATCCAATATAAACCAACGGATACGGAAACGGTCTCTATTCCGCTGAATGCTGTGTTTGAAGCGGAGAATACAACGTGTGTGTGGATTTATGAAGAAGGTACCGGAAGCGTAAAATCCCGTACGGTAAAAATAACGGAAATCCTGGCCAATGGTGTGGTGGTAGTATCCAGTGGATTAAAACCGGGTGAAGTAATTGTATCAGCAGGTGTCCACTCGTTGAAAGAAGGAGATAGCGTGAAACTATTACCGGTTGTTTCGCCGACAAATATAGGAGGAATGTTATGATTGACTATGGAAACTGGGGATTAAAAAACCGTAAACTGGTCTGTTTTCTGGTGGCTGTACTCATTGTAGGGGGCATAGGAGCTATTTATACGATGAGTAAACTGGAAGATCCGGAACTAACCGTGAAACAGGCGTTGGTAGTAACTACGTATCCCGGTGCTTCGGCACATCAGGTCGAACTGGAAGTGACGGATGTATTGGAAAAAGCGATTCGTACCATGAAAAACCTGGAGTATGTAGAAAGTCGTTCTATGAACGATTTATCCATGATTACAGTAGAACTCTCCACACTCGTACCCAATGAGGAAGTAGATGGTATGTGGACCATGTTGCGCCGGAAAGTGTCTGATGTACAGGGCGCATTACCGGAGGGTGCATCTGTTTCTATTGTAAAGGATGATTTTGGAGATGTGTCGGGCATGTTTTATGCGATGACAACCGATGGTTTTTCAGACCGTGAGCTGAGCGATTATGCGGATTTGATTCAACGGGAAATACTGGACATTGAAGGCGTATCCAAAGTAGAAATATATGGTAAACGGTCTGAATGTATAAACATAGAGTTGTATGAGGATAAAATGGCCAACCTGGGTATCTATCCGGCTGAAGTATCATCCACATTAGGCGGACAAAATAAAACAATATATTCCGGTTATTATGAGACCGGCGGACAACGTCTGCGGGTTACAGTGAATGACCGGTACCGGAATGTAGCAGACATAGAAAACCTGCTTTTGCAGGGACATCAGGGCGACCAGTTCCGGTTGAAAGATATTGCCAGCGTCTCTTTGGGCTATGAAAGTCCGGTACGAAATGAAATGAGCTATGACGGACGCCGTGCCCTGGGAATAGCGGTTTCTGCTTTATCCGGTACGGATATTATAAAAATAGGTAGTGAGGTAGAAGCATGTGTACAACGAATTTCGACTACCCGTTTACCAGCCGGTATGGAATTGCATAAAGTCTTTTTTCAGCCCGACCGGGTAAGTACTTCTCTGAATACTTTTATGGTTAATCTGATAGAATCCGTTATCATTGTCGTTCTGATTTTAATGCTTACCATGGGGATACGAAGCGGACTTATTATTGGGCTCAACCTGGTTATTATTGTTTTTGGTTCTATCCTGATTCTGAATATGACCGGAGGAACCCTGCAACGGGTGTCACTCGTCTCTTTTATTCTGGCTATGGGTATGCTGGTAGATAATACCATAGTGATACTGGACGGGATACTGATTGATATGCAGCGAGGTGTATCCCGCCGGAAAGCACTTACTTCTATCGGACAGAAAACGGCTATGCCTTTGTTAGGCGCTACCCTGATAGCCATTCTGGCTTTTTTCCCCATCTTCCTGTCACCGGATACGGCCGGAATTTATGTACGTGACCTTTTTATTGTACTGGCTGTATCCCTTTTACTTAGCTGGATTCTGGCTTTGGTATATGTGCCTATCCAGGCTAAACGGTATCTGAAGGTGAAAAAAGGAAAAGAAGGAACAGACCCTTTTGATAGCCGTGCCTATCGAATGTTACGTTCCATTCTTACCTGGGTATTGGGACACCGGACATTTACGATGGCAATGACGGTATTGTTGTTGCTTGTTACCGCATTTTGTTACCGTTTATTGCCGCAGGGTTTTTTCCCGGATATGGATTATGACCAGTTATATATCGAATATAAACTTCCTGAAGGTACGAACAGTGAAAAAGTACGGGAAGATTTGGAGTCAGTAACCGCTTACCTCTTATCCCGGGAAGAAATTACCCATGTGACGGCTTCGGTGGGAGGGACACCCGCCCGTTATAATTTGGTGAGGAGTATGGCAGACCCTACACTTTCGTATGGAGAACTGATTGTTGATTATACATCTTCCAAAGAATTAGTCGCTACTATGGACGAGATACAGCACTATCTTATCGAACACTATCCGGATGCCTATGTGCGGATGAAGCGGTATAATCTGATGTATAAAAAATATCCGGTAGAAGTACAGTTTAATGGCCCTGACCCGGCTGTATTACGGGACCTGACGCGTCAGGCACTGGATATTATGGAAAAAAGCCCGGCACTTTTTCTGACTTGTTCTAACTGGGAACCCCGTACACCTGTCTTGATGGTAGATTATAACCAGCCTATTGCACGGAATGTCGGGTTGAGCCGTCAGGATGTCGGACTTTCGCTTCTCAGTGCAACGGATGGTATTCCTACCAGTGTTTTCTATGAAGATAATCATAGCCAGACTATTTACCTCAAGTGTGTGGATAGTGAAGGCCGTCCGGTTGAATCCCTGGAAAACTCTTCGGTTTTTAGTATGATGCCTTCTTTGGCGGCGCTGAATAAGGAGATGGTCTATGGCCTGGCTACCGGTACAGTGTCCGAAGAGGATGTGTTGGATGAATTGATGCGTGCCATCCCTTTAAGCCAGGTAACAACCGGTATTAAACTGGTATGGGAAGACCCGTTGGTTATTCGTTACAACGGTCAGCGGGCTATGCGTGCACAAGCTAATCCGGTGATAGGAACCAGTACGGAAGATGCCCGTCAGACTATCGCTTCCCGGATAGAAGCAATAGAATTACCTGAAGGATATTCTATGCAGTGGGAGGGAGAATATAAAGCAAGCGAGCAATCCAGTAAATATTTGTTTATGAATTTCCCGTTGGCTATTATTCTAATGATGGCCATTCTGGTTATGCTTTTCAAAGACTATAAGAAACCTTTAATTATTTTCTGCTGTATCCCGTTACTGTTGATAGGGGTTATTTTCGGTATGTTAATCTCCGGTAAAACCTTTGGCTTTGTAGCAATTGTAGGGATTCTGGGATTAATAGGTATGATTATAAAGAATGGTATTGTACTGATGGATGAAATCACTTTACAACTGCGTGCCGGTGTTGAGCCTTTACAGGCTTTGCTGGATAGCACATCCAGCCGTTTCCGTCCGGTTATGATGGCGTCTATGACTACTATTTTGGGAATGATTCCTTTATTATCGGATGATTTATTCGGTCCTCTGGCAGTCACCATTATGAGTGGTTTGCTAGTAGGAACCTTAATTACACTTTTATTTATTCCGATTCTTTATTCATTGTTTTTCAGGATTAAAATCGTAAGGAAATGAATAAATTAAACTATCTATTCGTTCTGTATTTTCTTTTTTCCGTTTCCGGTGTGTCCTGAAAAGATTTTTTATCTCTGGAAGATTGCAGGCAACTGTATTTTGAGAATAATAAACAGGTAGGTACTTCCGGTA